>CAZLKP010000022.1:0-22452 GCA_964560095.1 uncultured Bacteroidia bacterium | reverse complement strand
AGGTGAACGGACTGTCCCAAAAGTACCTGACATCCTCGCGAATACGGTAAGGAGACGCAGAGACCACCAATAATTGGTAAAATAGCGGCCTTTGCGTATTCACCTTTGCGGGTTCAGGTGGCTTTTGAGATAGGTTCTCTTTTCTTCTTTGCATCCATCTATTCACTGATCCAGCATCAGCCGGTACACCTCTCCTCCAGTCGTTGGAATGAACACATACTTGCCATCAGGAGAGTAGGCAATGTCATAGATGTTGCTTTCTCCGGTATCAAAGTCAAATACAGCCTCGCCATTCCGGCCATAGACAAAGACATGGCCGTTGTTGTCTCCGGCAGTAAAGGACTGGCCATCAGGAGCAAAGGTGATCGCCCAGAAGGCAAAATCAGATGTCTGCCAGGTTTTGTATTCGGTGCCATCGGCATCAAGGAGCACAAGATCGCCTTCATTGGTACCTGCGACAATCCGCTCTCCATCCGGCGATATGGCCAGGGACCACACATTGCCGCCCACATTGACACTTTGAATGAGGTTACCCTGAAGATCCCAGAACTTCACACTCGCATCATCTGCTCCGCTGACCATGCCGGAGCCGTCCGGACGGAACTCAACCGCGTTGGCCTCGTTGCTGTGGCCACTGACGCGTACAAACTCCAGGGTCTCTGCATGGATGAGGGCCAGGTCATTGTCAGCTGATGCTGTCGCGAGGTAGGCACCATCTGGCGAAGCTGTAATATCATAGATCGTAAAGCTGTTGTGAGGAGAGATGGTTCTTTCCAGCTCAAAATCGCGGTTTAACACATATACACCATTGGGATCGGCCACAGCCCAGCGGCCATCGGGAAGGGCAGCGATACACCGGGGCTCAGCATCCTTCAGACGCTGATCCAGAGCCACATGGCCACCCTCATCATCCAGCATGAAAAAGCCTCCCTGGCTACCCAAAACAATCATCTTTTGCAGGTTCGCAGACCAGAAAATGCCATGGATCCCTTCCGGAATCCCCTGAAACATCTTGAGGCCGCCTTTCTGCTTGATTTTTCGGCCGGAAAGTTCGTAAAATATATTTTGCCCGAGTGCATCCTCCAGGTTGTCTTTACTATCCCCACCAGGGGTATTTTCATAGACCCGCTGAATAAATGCCAGACTCTCCTCTTCATTGGCGGCCTTTCCCGCGAAAGCAAGCAGGGATGCCCAGTCCTCTTTGTCCACAAGATGCTCGTCCCAGGGAAGGGTTGTCCACAGATCGTCGTCCTGCTCCAGGCTGCTGAGGGACCAGACCGAAACGAGATCATCGCCGCTGGCAGCGACGAGGGTCTGACCATTAGGATCTATATCAATATCATAAATGGCTCCCTGATGAATTTTTAGCTCCCATAATTGGTGGCCTTCTTTGTTGTAAGCAATCAGTATGCCCCCCTCAGTTCCAACGTAAATGGTCTCTCCATCCGGAGAAAAAGCCACAGCCTGAAAACCAACGCCATCGTTGTTGTCGATCTCCGTTGTTTGCATCGAGGAAAGGTCCAGGACAACAGCTCCCCCTCCCACCAGGCCCATAACGGCGCTGGATTCATCTGCTGAAATATCGATGTCTTCAATACCATCGGAGTTCACATCAATCGCCTCAGCCCCATAAGCTGTCCAGATGTTAAGGGTGCCATCGTGCCCTACACTCAGGATCTTGGACTCATTGTCCACCAGGGCAATTTTTCGTGCTTCGGCCCTATGCTCAAAAAGGACCTCCTCCGGTACGATTCCCCCCATTCTCCATCTCAGCACCAGTCCATTGGCATCGGTTGTGATCACATCGCCATTCCGTAGGATGCGGGCATCCGTGAAGCCAACTTCGCCGCCTTCATTGGCAAAAATATGCTCTGTTCCTCCGTTGAGATTGTAAATGATCACTGTGCCATCCGTAGAAGCTGAAGACATGCGCTGACCATCAGCGGAGAACGCTCCCTGCCACATGATTTCGTTTTGGTTGGGAAAGGAAATCCCTCTTCCATACTCAGGCATTCCGTTCTCTACCGGATAGAGGTATCCACCATCACAATATTCGCTCCGGTCTGTGGTCACAAATAAGTAGGACCCATCTGGGCTGAACGTCGCGGAATTGGCATCACAGCCGTACTCGAGTAACTGATCGGCCTGTGCCAGTTGTGTATTGACCTCTGAGAGGTTTTCCGCCAAAAGCCTGCCCCATTTATCCTGAGGGTAAAGAGCAAATGCCTTTTTGGTAGCAAATAGCCGGAAATTCCATGAAAAATCAGGGTTCCCAGCCAAAGCGAGCCACTGCAACATGCGGGCATCCGTGCCGTCGAGGCTGAGCGCTTGTGAGAAAATGAAGGATGAACTTCCAGCTCCATTGATCACACTTTTTACTGCAGGATCAACCGAGCTGCCGCCTCCGCGAAACGTTTCCAGAACGTCCACACCCTTTTCTGCATACAATTGCCCTAGCTCGTTGAGGTTTGTTCCAGACCATGCATACCCATCCATGTTGTAGGCAATTACATCGAATAGGTCTTTCAGCTCTTTTCCGTCGAGACCATCCACATCCTCCTTCGTCCAGAGATTGTAGGTGAGCTTCTCTTCCAGGCTTAGCTCTGGCAGGGTACCCCCTGCTTTCAATTCCTCCACCGATAGGGTTTTGGTAGGGACGATGTTTCCTTTCATCACCATGTATCCGCCTCCAACCAGCAGCGTGCCGTCAGTCATGGCCTCAATCTCCCCAATGTAAGTATCCATAAGGACCATACCGGAGTTTTCTGTCTCCCGAAACTCCAGCCGCCTTCCTTCTCCACCAGCAATTACACGGTCGCCTACATGCATGGCCGCCATAAAATCCTGCCCGCCATCTGAAATGATATCGGCAGAAGACATATCAGACAGATCACTCAGATCCAGCTCCACCACAGATCCTCCGCCAAGAGCAGCAATGACGGTTTGAGAAGAAACAAACCGCAAATCACTAACTTTTCCCCGGAGCCGGATTTTCCCGGCTTCCTTCCAGGTACCCAAAACCTTGCTCCAGGCCCTGACCAGGCCGTCGCCGTCACCGCTGATCAACACATCACCAGTTTCATTGACAGCCAGCGCATAGATGTAAAAATCGTGACCACCCAGTGTATCTGTGACTTCCAGGCTATCCAGATCATACACCAGGGAATAGTAATAATCGCCAGTCACGTACAACTCTGAGCCATCTGGGGAAAAGGCCAGATCACGCACCCAGTCATTTCCATAAAAATGCCGTGCATCAAGCGACAAATCCTGATCAGACAGTTCCCAGATAGAAAAGTAATCATCATGCGAACCGGCTGCTAACAGGGTGCCGTCAGGAGAAAAGGATAGGCCATCGACCGAATTGTCATGGGCCTGCACGGAGGTCATTTCCCTCCCCCTCGCATCAATCAGAGTAAACTGTCCATAATCAACCCCAATTGCGATGATCTCTTCATCTGGAGAAATCGCCAAGGCAGTTACCGTTTCAATTTCAGCACGCCAGGCTTCTTCGAATGTGAAAGCGGCCAGATGAAGAATATCATTCGCTTTGGACCGTATGTCTTCTGAGTCTTCGAGTTGCAGAGCCCGTGACATCATGTGCAGGGCAACATTGATCTGATCATATCGCAGGTCCCATGCCTGTACAGCAAGGCGCTGGGCTTCATCCGACTCGTCGGGGTCAACACCCGGCCCAGGCAGCCCTTCATAATCAGCAAGCGTGACCAGGGCTGATGTCTCCGGAGAGTCATTGTCTAGGTGTCTTTTCTCTGCAAAACACAAAGTCTGGTAGCGGAAGTTTTGAGCAACTTTATGGGCTTGAGGAGAGGGATCCGAGGCGGTTGTGAGCATGAGAATCGAACAAGCTGCGAGGATCCCGGCATTCATCCATAACCGGGGAGAAGGGGTTTTCATAGAAGAAAATTCGTTAGGTTGGCGGTAACAAAAAAATAGAAGGAGCATATGTACAGAGATGAGTGCCGGAAACAAGTCCGAAATGCCCATCCAATCAGCATGTATGCGGCTTGTGAACAGACAGAGGATGAGCGCTGTCGCCAATATAACAGATTTTCGAATGACAGATGATACGGCCATAGGAAACAAATAGGGCCACCTATAAAAAAATCTTTTTTTACGGGGAGTGAAAAAAGGGAATGTCAAACCTAATGCTTTCTCAAATGCAAGAGCGAATAACGCCTGAATGTTGAACAGATTCATATTTTTTCAACCAACCATCGGAGAGGGCAGACAATCAATAACATGTCTGCGATAAGTTTCCTAAACCCTAAGTGATTGTTTCCCGTTAGAATTAAGACGTAGCTACATGTATTCCAGGAAATATATGATTGAAATTGCCGCATATCCCACACTTACCGAAGCCAATACCAGCGCCCGGATTCTTCGCAAGGTCGGTATAAAAAGTGTTGTAGAATCTGATTCGTGGTTTGGTAACATTGATCCAGACGATTCGCCAGAGGGGCCGTTTCGGCTTTTGGTGGCAGCTGAAGACGAGGAAGACGCTTGTCTGGTCCTGGATTCAGCCAATATCGGAGCGGATCATGAGCTTACTGGACAACGGAACATGCTGATCGGTGGTGTAATTGGGAGCGTGGGGCTTCTCACCAGTTTCGGAGATATTTCCGGGCTGCCAGAACCTTGGGGATGGATTCCCTACGGCATGGTAGTGGCTGGTGCCATGGTATTTTACAAAGGAACACGGGAAGAAAAAGAGGAGGTTTAACCTCATATCATGCAGCGCGGACGGGCTCGGACGGGAGGATGTAAATGCCAGGTGGCAAGTCCAGCGGCGCGTCCATATCCCATTCCAACCCACCTTCGTCATCCCCTTCATCATCCGATCCCGGAATGTTATTGTTCGGATCGACAGGCCTAATGAATAGATACCAAAGAAAATAGCCTATTCCTGCAAGAAGAATGAAGGTACTGAGCAAGACGAATAAATAGCTGGAAAACATAAGGACAATCTTATATAATTTTTGAGTTTTAACCAGATGTTACTTGTTTTGTTTGCCTTCTTTTGGACGGAAAAGAGATAAATTGCCGGTGAATTTGTTGGGTACCTATTCGCCACAACCTGATGCTCTACGACAGGCATCTTCCAACTTTTTGTTATGAACTATTTTTCTCCGATCCTGTCATTCGCCTTTCTGATTCTGGGATTGTCTCCGGCATTTTCCCAAGAAGCCATTGAGCTCATTTCACAATCGAGCTGCGAGTGTATCACAGAACTACAGGCAAGTGGCGAGGTCACAAGCGCCGGTCAGGCTGTCGAATCCTGTATCCAGCAGGCAATTTTTGCCAATCTGACGCCTATCATGGAGGCGTATGACTTTGACCTGAGTAATGAGGAAGAAGCGACCAGTATCGGGGAGGAGATCGGCATGCAAGTTGGGATGAAGCTGGTGACCGATTGCCCTGCCTTTATGGCAATGATGATGGATAACCAGGAAGGCTCTGATAATATCGACGTTTCTGGCCTGGAAGACTACGGTGTGGTTGAAGAAGAGCCAGAAACGACCTATGAAAGCCTGGAAGCCGTATTTGAGGAAGAAGATGTCACAAAAGGAGGATTTTCATATCTGATTTTTAAGGACGAATATGGTGAAGAATCCAGGTTTCTCTGGCTGAGCCCTTTCGCTGGAGATGAACTGATTGGCAAAGAGCTGGAAGGAAAAGCCGTGACAATCGAATGGGAATCTGTGTACATCCGCAATGGAAAGGATGAGGATTACCAAAAAACCAAGGTCATCCGCAGGCTGTACGATTAAGCCTCTTCCAGATTTTCTTCATCTACTCTAAGTTTGTCTAGCAGGTCATTCATCACACTCACCTCCTCATCAGTAAGTACATCCATGATGATACTGACCTGATTCCAATCTTCATTGATATCGGTCAAAAGATTCATTCCCTGTTGGTTGATCACAACATCTACCAATCGCTTGTCATCTGTGCAAACGCTACGCTCGACCAGGCCCTTTTTGACCAGTCGGTCCACAATTCTTGATACATCTGACATTCGGTCAAGCATCCGTACACGGATTTCAGAGGTAGAAATCGGGTTTGGGTAGCTGCCTCTGAGGATCCTTAGGACATTGTACTGCTGAAGGGTGATGTCAAATCGTTTGAAGAATTCTTTCTGCCTGAATGAATACCAATTGCTGGTAAAAATCAGATTGACCCCCAACCGTTCGCGTTGGTTGACAAAAGGCTTCTTCTGCTTGATCGCATCCTCAAGTTTCATAATATTGATCGTATAGACAGGTTGAAATATAGCGACTTTCCATCCTATACTCCATTCCTCATTCAATGTTTTACCATTAAATATACAATAACTTGGGGATATCCCGCCCCTACCCTCCCCCAAATCATCCATTCTCACCTTAGGCACAAAGCGCGGACATGCCAGAACGGGGATGATTCCTGCATTCTTCCTTTCAGAATCATGCGCTGGTTTATTTGTCCACCATAATTGGCCGCCTTGATGTAACGTTTCCTTCGGCTCGTGTGTTAAACAATAAACAGGGGATCCCTAGTCCCGTACACAAAAGTAAATGTCTCTACTGATGAAAAAAGAACGAATCATTTCCCTCTACACCGACAAAGACACATTTGCCAAAGGTGCATTTGATGTCACAGAAAAACTCTATGAGGTCATTCCTGAATCTGAGGTTGAAGCCATCAAATACATGGTGCCCAGCAGCACAGAATCAGGGGTTTATTTCACCATCGTGGTGATCGAAAAGGAAGATAAGGATACTGGCCGCGTAGGATTCGCTAGATAAGCTTGGGAGGGAATCCGGGAAAGAGTAGCTTTGAGCTACTAACACAACGAATTCTACCCTATGGAAATCCTCGTTTATATCCACTCTTACCTGCGTTGGGTCGTGCTCGCCCTCGGGCTGATTGTGATCGCCAAGGCAGTCATGGGTCTCAACGGCGACCGTGCATTCGACAAATCCGACAATAGCATGGGTGCTGCCTTTCTGGGCTCCGTCCACCTACAGCTCATTCTCGGCCTGATTTTGTATTTCGCCGGTGACAAAGGGCTGGCGCTGATCCAAAACGCCGATGGTGGCATGGGAGAAGTCATGAAAAACGCCCTGTTGAGATTCTGGGCTGTAGAGCACGTCACCACCATGATTATTGCTGCGATCGTGGTCACTGTTGGGCGCAGTCGGTCCAAAAAAGCGGCTACCGACAAGGGCAAGCATCAGCAGGCAGCGATCTTTTTTGGCATCGCCATGTTGCTGATCCTGATCCGAGTGCCCTGGAATCAGGTGCCTCTCTTCAAAGGAATCGGATGAGGACCCCAATGACTTTGGACCAAAAACAGCCCATCTCTGCAGAGATGGGCTGTTTTTTATCGGAAGCTAAACGATTAACTACTCGTCTCCCTCTTCTTCTGATGGCTCAGGAACCATGACAAACTTTGCATAATTATTGGCAAAGAGCATTCGGGCCAGTTCCTGGATCTCACGACCTTCCAAAGCGTCAATTTTTTCTTTCTGGACCAGAATTCGGGAAGGATCCAGTTCATACTGGTAGGCAAAGACCAACTGGTTCATCCAGTAGTCATTTTCCTGCAGCCCTTCATCAATGGAGTTTTTCTGAGTTTCCTTCACTTTCGACAAATTCTGCTCCGAAGGGCCTTCTTCCTGCAAGCGGGCAACTTCTTCATGGCAAGCATCAATGAGGGTATCCACATCCGCCGGGTCACAGGTGAAATTGATGGTTACGGAATAGGTTTCAACAGGATATTTGTCACTGGAACCGCGAATCCCTACGCCATACACACCGCCTTTATCCTCGCGGAGGTTTTCACGGAGCATGATTCGTAACACCTCTACAGTAGATTGGAGCAGATATCGGTTTTCGCTACTCCATTCCATGTCTCCATGGAAGACCAGGTTGACCTGGCTCTTGGGCTCGGTTCCTTTTTCAAAGGTTTTCTCGACTTCTCCTTCCACTCGGCGGATGCCCAGATCTTTGAATGACTCCTTTCTGCCATCAGAAGGCAGAGTGCCCAGATAGGTCGCCAGCATCGGGGTGATTTCCTCAGGATCAAAATTGCCAACAAACACGAAGGTAAAGTCTCCCATATCCTCAAAGCGATCCTGATAGATGCCGCTGGCGACATCAAAATCGATGTCATTCATCCCCTCAAAAATCAGGGATGCGTCTTTGCGCGGGTGATCGCCATACAGGGCTTTTGGCACGGCCAGCTGAAAAAAGATATCCGGCGTGTTGAGCAAGTTGGCATAAATAGCAGACATCCTTGTACGAAAAGAGTTGAAAGCAGCCTCATCCAGTCTGGGAGACATGACATAGAGGTGAACCAACTGCAGAAAGGTTTCGAAATCCTGGGCAGAACAGCTTCCCTTCATCCCTTCTTCCAGGTCAGCAATGTAAGGAGAGAGGTTCACGACCTTATCGCTCATGTATTTCTGAAGTTGGATGTTGTCATATCCGCCTACGCCGCCGGTGATCACTGCCTGCACGGCCAGAGACCCGTCAACATAGTTTTCATCCTTCACCAGGGATAGTCCTCCCGGGCTGAATGCCTCCATGCTGATTTCATCATTCTTGAACTCTGTCGGCTTCAGGACCACTTTCACCCCATTCTCAAAAACGATTTCAGTCACTCCGATTTCTTCTTCTTGCGAAACTGAGACCACCTGACCGGGCGTGGGAATATCACTCATCAGTGGTGCATCGGAGAGGTTGTCTTCATATGGCTCTAATTCCACCTCTGAAACAGATTCGATGGCTGCCATGATGTCTGCTTCGCTAGGAAAAGGGAAATCTCCGGATTCGTTGCCGGTCACAGTAATGACCTTGGCATCGGTATCCATAAAAAATTTCATGGCGTCGTTTACTTCCTGGGAGCCAATTTCCGGCAGGATTTCTTTGGCCATCGCCAGCCTTGCTTCGATGCCGGGCACGGCATTGTCAGTGAGAAAATGCTGCACATAACGCATCGCGAGTCGTCGGGATTCAGTTTTACTTCGTTCGCGGAATTCACGTTCCATGCGGGTCAAAATGGAAGACTTTGCCCGGGCCACTTCGGTATCGGTGAATCCAAAACGAGCAGCACGAACACTTTCTGTGTACAGCGCATTGAGCCCATCCAGAACCATGCTGTCAGCGACAATGGCTGAGAGCCCAAACTGATCTTTGGTACGGACCATTTGGCCATAATAGCCAGACGCATTGCTGAATGGTGGGTTTTCCTGCTGTTCTATCTCATTGAGGCGATCGCGCAGCATGGAGCTCACGAGGTCATAGGTGAGATCGCGATGGTAATCTTCACGCGTCTTCACCGACTGGTAGTCATGTTTGAACAGGAACTCAACGCTGTTGAAGGTAGCTTCCGGATCAGACACCACCACCACTTTGGTGTCTTCGTGGTTTGGCACCTCGAATTCAATTTTTTCGGGGCCTTCTTTGGATGGAATGGCACCAAAGATTTCACGGATCTGGGCTTCCATTTCATCTACATCAAAATCGCCAACCGCAATCACACTCATGAGATCCGGTCTATACCAGTCTTCGTAGTATTGAATGAGGCTTTCGTGCTCAAAGGTTTCGAGATTTTCACGTGTGCCGATGGGAAGCCGTTTAGCATAGCGACTGTCGAAAAACATCACAGGATATACCTGCTCCAGCATGCGGTAGTTTCCTCCCAGGCGGGTGCGCCATTCTGATATCACAACGCCACGCTCTTTGTCAATTTCCTCAGGATCAAATGTCACAGCTGTGGCCCAATCTTCCAGGATCTGAAAGCCTTTGTCAAATTTGTCCTGGTCGTCGGTCGGCAACCGAAGCATATACACTGTTTCATCAAAGCTGGTGTATGCATTAAGGTGAGCCCCGAAACGCATACCAATCCCTTCGAGATAATCGACGAGTTCACTCTTGGGGAAATTTTCTGTCCCATTAAAGCACATGTGTTCTACAAAGTGTGCCAGGCCAACCTGATCGGGATTTTCTTGCATTGAACCGGCATTCACGGCCAGGCGGAGTTCGGCAATGTTCTCCGGCTT
Source organism: uncultured Bacteroidia bacterium (assembly GCA_964560095.1). Taxonomy (GTDB): domain Bacteria; phylum Bacteroidota; class Bacteroidia; order J057; family J057; genus JANQTF01. The sequence continues at coordinate 12,388 of CAZLKP010000022.1, read as the reverse complement.
TTGGTTTTGCCGCACGTAATAGGTAAGCCCATTTGACAATGTTCCGGTTCGCACAGCAGGGTCCAGCGGAATGGGGTCCTCTCCCGGACTTGTCATGGCGGTGGGTGTCGTGGCTACAGGGGCAGACTCGGTGGTGGCAACAGGAGTCTCACTGGCCATAGTGGTAGCCTCTGGCCTGGTTGTTGCCTTGGATTCTGCTACTTTTCTGGATGTACATCCAACGGAGATCATCAAAGCCAGCAACATTGCTGGCACAATCATCCGAAATACGCTTAATTGATTCATGGGTAATAGATGTGGTTCAGGAACTAATTTCTGATCAATGAAGAACCCCTAAATCTGGCAGGAGTTTATCATCATCACCTGATATTTCCGAAACATAAGGGAATCTCCGTGATTCAGCCGCCTAGATCGGCAAACCACAAACCTGCCTCGACGAAACCACTGCCTTCAGTAAATGAATATCCCTACCCTGATGCTTGGAGTACGCAGTAGTGTCAGGCACTGCAATCGTAGGAGGCCAGATCTACGACCAGGAGTTTCCACCCTCCTTGCACCTGGCCCAGACAAAACGACACGCCTGTTTGGGTATCCACGACCCGGTGAGAAACATATTGCTCTACCTCTTTGACTTCATTCATGCGATTGTCTGAATACTCATCCAACTGGGCCCGCTGCAATTCTACCATCAGAGAAGATATCTCGTTATAAGTGCCAACCAATTTCCCCAGAAATGTTCCCTCTTTGGAAAAGAGGTTGTCACAGTCAAAGTCCGGCAGATCGCCGGGTTGAATTCTGGTGGAGAGGGCAGGGTACCCGTCAGTCATCCAGGAGGCACCTTCGGCCAGTTGGTCGGCATGGCTGAAGCTCGAGGGAAAGGTGTAGGCACCGGAGCGTATGATCAGGAGGGCTTCCATATCGGTTGGCAAGTAGGCATTGAGCAGGTCCAGATTTCCCTGTTGAAGAGCCGAAAGAATGAATTCTGCCGTAGTTTTCGGCTCATCCTGGCTGGAGACAGAGCGCTGAGCCTGTGGGGATTCCGCCACAGGCAGCGATTCATATCTTGTGATGAGCTGCTCCTCATTGAAGGTCACGCGGTTGTGAAAGACATCATGGACCTCCTCCCGCGATTCTGTCCGGATAAAGGACACCTGTCCAGAAAATTCAGCTTCATAGCCTCCATTTAAAAGTCGGCGCACACGCAGGCTCACGGGGTCCATGCGAAGGGTCCGGTTTTCAACATCAGCAAATCCATTGATGAGGCTTTCTCCCACTTTCTCACGGGAAAGCTCTTTGCCAAAAAAACTCTTGACAGTAGGAGCAAAAAAGCGCTCCGGGCGGATGGATTCTTCTTCCAGAGAGCGATAATATGCCGCCAGCCGTTGCTGAATGTCCTGTTCATATGCAGACGTGTAGGGAGCCGATTCGGGCGAAGACCCAGAATCTGAACGGGCAGGCGATTGTTGCCCGGAAGAAGAGGGAGTCTGCCCCGAATCACTACAAGCAAGCAGACCGGCAAGGCAGAAAACAGATATCAGGATTGGCAGGCGTATCATTCGAACAAGGTGCTTGGGTGGAGGATTGTTAGGATCTTCAACAAACCTAAGCTTGTGTCTAATATATAACGAGAACAGTTAGACCATCATACAAGGATCGATTATTTTAGGAAAACAGCAAACAATCCCGTTTCAGCCGGGTTGATTCATGCAATATAGTGTAACGAGGAGAGTTAAATCTATCCGTTACCCTTCAATTTACCTTAGATTTTTTTAATTGGTCACAAAATTATTGCGACTTTGGGAATATACTCCATTAAAGATCTTGAGCAATTATCCAGCATTAAAGCTCACACCCTCAGGGTGTGGGAACAGCGGTATTCGATCATTCAACCCAAGCGGACGTCTACCAACATTCGGTATTACGATGATGATGATCTGAGGTTACTGCTCAACATCTCCTTCCTCAATCGAAACGGTTACAAGATTTCTGCAATTGCAGATATGTCACATGAGGAAATCAAGGAGAAAGTCGTCGGCATTTCCGATTCAAATCTCGAATTTCCCAACCAGGTCAATGCACTGGTCATCGCCATGGTCAACTTGAATGAGGAGCGGTTTGAAAAAATCATTTCCACAAACACCTTGCAATTCGGGTTTGAAAAAACCATGATGCAGATCGTGTATCCCTTTCTGAACCGAATTGGGATTCTCTGGCAGACAGGTAGTATCAATCCCGCCCATGAGCATTTTATCACCAGCCTTATCCGGCAAAAACTGATAGTCGCTATTGACGGCCAGATTTCGCCCCAGAATCCCAATGCCAGCAAATATGTTCTCTTTCTGCCCGAGGGGGAGATGCATGAACTTAGCCTACTTTTTACCGCTTATGTGGTTAAATCCCGTCACAATCGGGTCATTTATTTGGGACAAAGTTTACCCCTCAAGGATCTTGCGTTGATTTCTGATGTGTATGACCCCGATTACATCATGACCATTATCACCAGCTATCCAACCAAGGAGGAAATCATGGCTTATGTCCGAGAAATGAAGAAAAAATGTCCCGGCAAGGAAATATTATTGACCGGCTATCAGGCACTTCAGATGCATGATGAGCTCTCCGCCCTCAGCTCCGTTCACGTGCTGGAAAAAATCGAGCAGATCATTGCCTTCGTCGACCAGCACAGTGTAGCTCCATTTGAGGCGACTGGTATCAGCAAGACAGCCTGAAAAGCCCTTTCAACTCCCCTTCTTTTCTCCTAATTTCCCTGCGCATTTGTCTGACACGACTGCCGCAATCAGGCATATATGCCTAATCGGAAACTTTATTCCTGTAGCCTCGTGACCCTTGACCATCGACCATCTTCCCATGAACCGTCTTTTACTTTCCGACCAGGAACTTCAGCGCCACGAAGAACTCGACCAACTCAGAGAACTGGGCATTGACCCTTATCCTGCAGAGACCTTCCCGATCAACATGAAAGCCGATACCATTCAGCAGCAATTCGCCGATGGAGTGGAAGGCTTCGATGATGTGTGCCTGGCTGGCCGCATCACCAATAAGCGGATCATGGGAAAGGCTTCATTTGCCGAACTGGAAGACGAATCGGGCAACATCCAGCTTTATGTGCAGCGGGATGAGCTCTGCCCGGGAGAGGATAAAATGCGCTACAACACCCTGTTTAAGAAGTTGATTTCCCTGGGTGACATTATTGGGGCGAAAGGAGAATGCTTCATCACACAGACTGGTGAAAAAACCGTGAAGGTCAAGGAGCTGGTTCTACTGACCAAAATCCTCCGCCCGATTCCCTTTCCAAAAGAAAAAGACGGCCAGATCTACGACACGCTCACCGATACCGAGCAGCGCTACCGCATGCGCTATCTCGACATGATCGTGCATCCGGCCACCCGTGAGGTCTTTCAAAAACGGACCCGACTGGTGCAGGCCATGCGTGACTTTTTGAATGATAAGGGCTACCTGGAGGTAGAAACCCCCATTCTACAGCCGCTGTATGGCGGCGCCGCCGCCCGCCCCTTTAAAACCCACCACAACAGCCTCGATATGACGCTGTATTTGCGGATCGCCAATGAGCTCTACCTCAAGCGGCTCATTGTGGGGGGATTCGAAGGGGTGTTTGAGTTTTCCAAAGATTTCCGTAACGAAGGCATGTCACGCTTTCACAACCCGGAGTTTACCCAGATGGAACTCTACGTGGCCTACAAAGATTATCAGTGGATGATGGATCTGGTAGAGGAAATGTTGGAGCGAATTGCGATTGCTGTCCATGGAAGCACAGACATTCAGGTGGGCGACCATGTGATTTCTTTTGCCCGGCCCTGGAAGCGATATACCATGTATGAGGCCATTCAGGAATACACCGATGTGGATATTTCTGCGATGGATGAATCCGCCCTCAGAGCCACTGCCGAAAAACTGAAAGTCCCGGTGGATGATAGTATGGGGAAAGGCAAACTGATTGATGAAATCTTCGGGGAAACCGTAGAACCACACCTGATTCAGCCAACCTTTATCACTGATTATCCAGTCGAAATGAGCCCGCTGGCAAAAAAACACCGAGAGAAAGAAGGACTCGTCGAGCGGTTTGAGGCCATTTGTAATGGAAAAGAAATTTGCAACGCCTTTTCAGAGCTCAATGATCCGCTGGATCAGCGTGCGCGCTTTGAAGCCCAGCTGGAGCTGGGCAAGCGAGGAGATGACGAAGCCATGGTCCTGGACGAAGACTTCCTCAGAGCCCTCGAATTTGGGATGCCGCCCACAGCCGGGCTTGGCATCGGCATCGACAGACTCAGCATGATTATGGCGAATCAGCCTTCTATCCAAGACGTGCTCTTCTTCCCGCAAATGAAACCGGAAGCCAGACCCAATCATGCCACCAACGAAGCATATGAGTCCAAAGGAATCCCTCGCGAATGGATCGACCCGCTCCGCAAAGCTGGAATCTGGAATCTGGAATCCCTCGACGATGCCAACCCCAATAAATTGTTTCAGGAGTTGTGCGGAATCAACAAAAAATTCAAACTCGGACTGAAAAATCCTTCTGCTGAAGAAGTCAAAGCCTGGGTCAAATCCTAATGTGAGATCCCGATAATCTCAGATTCATCGGATTTTTTTCTGATATTCGTCATGAAATTGACACATAGACAGAGGAAGCATCCTCTGTGTCCCTCAAGGATCTAGCGATTATGCTGCTGAATGAGAACCCGGAGCGCGATGATGAGATGATGGAATCCGACCAGGAAAACCAGGAATCCACCACCCAATCGCAAGACCAGGCATCCGAGCAGGATGCAGACCAACAACCACCAGCCGAACCGGCAATGGCCGAAAAGCCCGTCGCAACCGAGCTGGAGCCAACCGCTGAGGAAGCTCCGCAGGTAACTCAACCCAAATCCGGGACCGAAACAGCTTCGGAGGGGCCTGTTGCTCCTGACGCTGCTGCGGAATCATCCGAAAAATTCTCTTCTGAGACTAAAAAAGAATCTTTCGAATCCACGAAAGAAGCAGATGCGGAGCATCCGCCAGCACCCGACGGTCACGATACCATTATCTCCCGGATTGATGCCCTCCTGACAAGTCAGGAGCCTGGTGCGCAGATCCTTACAGATGTGAGCATCCCGAAGCTGATCCAATTGGTGAGATGGATGGCACACAACCCTAATCTCAATCAGCATGTATCCCGTGTGGGACTGATTCGGCATGCGTTTGATGCTCTCAAGGCCGCCGATTCGCTGAATCACTCTATGGAAACGGATTTCCGTGGAGCGTTTGCCGAATTCAATAAGCTCAGAAGCCTGAGCCAGCAGTCTAATTCCGGAGTGAGAAAAGATAATGCTGCCAAAAAGCGGGATCTGATTACTGCATTGCGGGACATTGTCAAAAAGAAAAATCCGGAACTCGTCAACGAGGTGCGCAGTATTCAGGATCAGTGGAAAACCATTGGTCAGGTACCCCAGCAGGATCTGGAGTCCCTTTACCGGGAATATCGCAGTCTTCTGGACGAATTCTACGAGCTTAGATCCGTGCACCTTGAGCTCATAGAGTATGATCGGAAGAAGAACCTTGAGGAACGAGAGCGCCTGATCGAAATTGCCAAAACCCTCGTACCGGCAGAAGATGACCGGGAAAAACCGGAGGTCTGGAAAGAGAAACTTGATCTCCTTCAGGAACTTCAGCAGGAATGGAAATCCGCCGGGCATGTGCCTCGCGATGATATGGACCGCATCAATGAAGCTTATCGGGATGCGATTGATGGATTTTTTGAAGTCCGGCAGGGCTTTCGTAAAATCGAGGACAAGCAGCGGGAGGTGAATGCTGAGAAGAAAGAAGAGATTTTTAAACAGCTCGAAGACTTCAGAGAATACCAGGGAGAATCTCCCAAAGCCTGGAACGAAACAACCAAACAGGTACGAAAGCTCCAGGAAGCCTGGAAAGAAATTGGACCAGGTCCCAGCAAAATCAACGGAGACCTGTGGTCTCGTTACAAAGAAGTATGCAACGCTTTCTACGGAAATAAGTCGGCTTTTTTCAAAGGACTGGATGAGCAGCGGGAAGAAAACCTCAAAATCAAAACAGATCTGGCCGAAAAAGCAGAGGGCATCTCTCGCCGAACAGATTGGGAGCAGGCAGCCAAAGCGCTCAAAGCCCTGCAGCGGGAGTGGAAAAGTATCGGCCCCGTGCCTGAAAAGCATTCCAAAAAACTATGGGAGCGATTCCGCAGTGCCTGTGATGTATTCTTTGAAGCCCGCAGAGAGCATTACTCCGAACTCCATGCCCAGGAAAAAGAAAACCTGGCCTATCGGCGTACCCTCATTGATGAAGTAAAAAAACTTCAGGAAGCCGAGAACATGAACCCCGGAGAAATTGTGAACTCCATCAAGGAGATTCAGGCCAGGTGGAAAGAAAGTGGACGGGTGCCTTACAAGGAAAAAGAAAAAATCTGGAAGGAGTTTCGTCGTGAAATTGACACCATTTTCTCCGGACTCGACAGCCGCAGAGGCGAATCCCGCGTAGAGCGGACCGTCAACCGTATTGAGAACATCGACAACGACGACGAACGCACCCGGGCCATTAAAGGCAACATTGCACGTATTCGTAAGAAAATCAGAGCGGCAGAAGAAAAAGTCGATCAGTATTCCACCAATATCCAGTTTATTGCCAAAGGCAAATCCGGGGATAAGCTTCGCGCCCAGATTCAGGGAGAGATCGACAAAGAAAAACAGTCCATTAGTGGCCTCAAGAAAGAAATCAAGGCCCTTGACGAAATACTGAAAAATCCACCCGAAGAAGACAAGTCATCCGAAGAGAAACAAAAGCCTGAACCTGCACCTACAGGAGAAAACAAACCTGCAGCAGCAGCTTCAGATGGTTCTGAATCAACAAAAGAAGAAGCAAAACCTCAGGCCGAAGCGTCCGGTGAAGACACTCTACCGGCAGTAGCTTCAGAAGATTCCAAATCAACAACGGAGGATTCGGCAAACGCTGGAGAAGAACCTCAGACTGAGGCTGAACAAGCCGAAGCTACTTCAAAAACCGAGGAGCCATCGAAAACTCCTGAGGAAGAAAAAAAATAACAACCCTTTTCAGGGCATATTGAGATCCAGAATCACCACTGAAGCAGGCTTGCTCCCCTCTGCTCCATAGCTCCGGGGGCTGCCTTTCCGGGAGTTCCAAAACATCTGGTGACTGGAATCATCCCCCATGAACTCCCGAATTGCCAACTCGACATCAAGAGCATCGGCTTCAACGAGTAGGATCGTTTTTTGAAGATCTTTATCCCTTATGATGTCCCAGTCTGTTTACGAACAGGGAGCCCTATAGTAAAAGTGGCTCCAATGCCCTCCTCTCCCGAAGCCAGAATGTAGCCCCCGTGACGCGTGATGATCTGATGAACATTTGCCAGACCAATTCCCGTTCCTGGAAACTCATCCTGCGGGTGTAACCGTTGAAATAACTGAAACAACTTATTTATGTAGGCTTCATTGAAGCCCACCCCATTATCTCGGATCACAACCGTATCATAATCACCAAGTCGCTGGCCAGAGATTGATACAATGGGATCCTCTTCTCTGGAGGTAAATTTAGCTGCGTTCTCCAGCAGGTTTTGAAATACAACTTCGATCATGTGGGGATCGGCGTACATGCCGGGCAAGGATCCAACCTCAAGTCTCAGCTTGGGATACTGAGATTGCAGCATATCTCCGATACGCGTGATCAGGCTGTTGAGTGCCACTTTTTCAGGAAGCATGTCTTGCCGATCGGCTTTGGCATAAGCCAAAAGCTCATCAATCATAATAGCCATCTTTCCGGATGCTCCGGAAATATTGGACATATATCGGCGATGCTCAGATGAAAGCGCATTTACCTTCGAGAGCTCCTCTTCCAGAATTTTGATAAATGCGATGATGTGTCTCAGAGGGGCACGAAGATCGTGCGCAATGGTGTAGGCCAGCTTGGTGAGTTCTCCTTTGGCCTGATCTGCCTCCTGCTTGTAGGCCCGCTTTTCTGCCTTCTCCTGCCGGTGACCAGCAGTCAGATCCTTGGTTATCATGATCAGCCCGCACACTTCCTTCTCTTCATACCAGGGTGCCACTTCCCAGCACATATACTGAGACCTGCCGTTCAGCCGGATACATTCATCTTTTTCCCGTCGAAGGGCCTCCCCTGCCAGGCAGCGTTGGTGGATCAGCCGCCATTCTTCGGATATTTCCGGAAACAGGTCATAGTGCAATTTTCCTACCGGATCTTCGGAAAGCTGATAACTCTTGATCCAGCTCTGGTTGACGTAGAGATAGCGCATCTCTTTGTCAAATATGGCGATTCCCATCGAAGCATGCTCAATAAACACCTCCACCATGGATTTTCCCTTGGTTTTGGGAAAACGGCTGGCGAGTACCTGGTCCCGATTCTCCTCCCTGGGAATAACTGTCAGGTTACGTGCCCCGTCAGGGAATTTCTTCTCGTACATTTTCCTGAGAAGATTCAGCTTCTGTTTCGGGTGAGGGGGGGTGGCACCTGCATGATCCAACTTGTTTTGCAAGGAACTCTGATCGAGCGTTACAGACATGAAACCAGGGGTATTGGCGACAATTTTGGTTGTAAAGTATCTGTTTACCCCAACACAAAAAAGACCGATTTAGAGCCATGTAAGGTTGTCGGGAAAGACGTTTCATCTTCCTGCCATCCTGCTTTAGGACAAATTCTTCAAAAAACCAGTCGACCAGTGAATGGAACCGTACACAGATCGGGATTTCATTTGTAGCTTGCCGCCCAGAGAGCAAGTACTATGAAATTTCGTGTAGGCCAGAAGGTCAGAAGCCTTCATGACAAAGGGGAAGGTGTCGTTGTCTCCCTCATTGATGCCAGCTATGTCGAAGTGGACTTTGGCGATGATTTTCCATTTGACATACACATCCAGGATCTGATTCCCGTCGATACAGCGGAAGAACAATACCTGGGAGGATCTTCTGAGGGAACCATTACCCAGGACGGTCCTTTAGATCCGGAGTCTCGTTTGCCTCTTACCCTGGGGACATCTATGCTGGATGTGAGTCTGATATTTTCCGAAGCTGAAAACGACCGATTTCAGGTGTCTGTGGCCAATCCAGAGCCTTCCCAGATCCTGTACACCGTTTACCGGAGAGAAAAAAAACACTATCACGGCTTAGCTTCCGGGATGCTGAATTCGGGTGCTGTGAAGGATGTTGCTATCCTCAGTGGAGCTGAGCTGGCCCGTACACACTCCTTCTACACACAGGTCATCAACTTTATTCCGGGAAAAGGTCATCCACACACGCCTCTGATCGCGGAACTTGCCTGGAAAAAGGATCAGCTCAAGATGCCTCCCAAATTCCTGGAAGCTGTAGGCGGACCTGCCTGGCATTTCTCCTTGCGAAAAACGACCGAAGAAACCCTATATGAAACCCTTTCCGAAAGTGATGTCATCCGCGTTGCGCGCGAAGACAGTCCCCGCCCGGAGATACACATGGAGATAGACCTTCATCTGGAGGAACTCATCGATGATCCGGATAAGGTTTCACCCGCAGATGCGTTACATCTTCAGATGGAAGCTGTTGCCCGGGCGCTTTCTGATGCTCTGGTTAATCATGCCTCCTCTCTGGTCCTTATCCACGGCGTAGGGGCAGGGAAACTCAGGCAGGAGGTTCATGGTTTGCTGAAACGAACTCGCCATGTCAAATCATTTGAACAGGCAGAACGGCGGCAGTATGGCGAAGGCGCCACAAAAGTGATTTTCCAGTGAAATATCTGTTTCTTCTTTTTGCGACAGTATACCCTCCCCTTTCTGCATGGCCAGGAGACCCCTCCATTGGCGGCTTTCATAACCCATCTTTCCCATCCCAGCTCTTTTGATCCAGAAACTATTTTTAGGTCGACTCCACCGAGGCTTCTGAGGGGAGGTTAAATCCAAACAAACCGCGGGATTTCACTGCATTTTCCACTTCAACCGGTACCATTGCCTCCCATCCTGACTTCCCGGATTTGATCATAGCCAATGCCTCATCCGAGGTAATGTGAAGCAGATTGGGATCAACACCTTTGATGTCTTCGATCTTATCTGAGGAATGCAGGTAGTGAAACAGATGCTGCATGTCCAGCGACAGCTGGAAGTTTTTACACGTGTAAAGGATCTCTGTGTAGTTCTTTCTGGCAGGGTACACATAGAGCTTGATATTAGAGCCAAACAGGATGCCGAAGGCTTCCAGAATACCACCACGGAGATCCTGATAGTAGGATTCATCAAAGATCAGTTCCATGTTATACACCCCAAGCACAATCCCGATTTTCTTGCCACGGGTAAACGGAAGCAGGTAAGAAACCAGTCGGTAGTATTCGGTGTAGTTGGACACCAGCACCCAATGGCCCAGCGAATTGAGGATATCCACCCGGTCGAGATAGTCCTGCGGGTCAATTTTACCGTCTGCTGTGAGGGCACGGAGGGTAAGCTCTGAAAGCATGATGGTATGATCCGGGTCCACATCGGGCTCATTCACAAAGGCTGAATGGCCGGATTTACGCATATCAAGATTCACATGGGTCAGGGGGCGAAACCGCCCTCTCAGCACCAGAATATTCTTTTTGTACAACACCTCAGAGGCATGCACCACCTTTCCATCCGGACCAAACATGGCTGCTTCGGTCATGCCTTTTTTCACCAGGTTGAGGCTCAGCAGGCGGTTATCGACCCAGGCAAAATCCGGGCCTTCTAGTCGGGCCATATCCACCTGGATGCGGTCGGAGCTAAGCCCTTGCATGAGGGTATTGAGAAAGAGGTCGATATCATGATAGCAGTAAAAACAAGCGAAAATGAGGTTGACGCCCATGATCCCGACGGCCTCCTGTTGCCAGATCGCCTCTAAATCCTTCATCACCACGTGAATGATTGCATCATTGGGTTCGGCATCCGGCTCCAGCTGAAATCGCAATCCGATCCAGCCATGGCCCTGATTGGTTTTTTTGAAGTTAAGTGCCTCAACGGTGTTGCCAAGGGCAAAGAAGCAGGTTTCTGACTTCCGAAACTCCAACCTTTCGTGGAGCAATGAGTATTCGTGCTGCAGCATGGTCATGAGCCGGTCACGGCTCACATAGCGGGAAGTTTTTCCATAGATGGCATCACTGAACTGCATGTCATAAGCCGACATAGTTTTGGCGATGGTTCCGGAAGCCCCACCGGCTTTGAAGAAGTGATCTGCGACTTCCTGTCCAGCCCCGATTTCTGCAAATGAACCGTAAAACTTCTGATCAAGGTTGACTTTGAGCGCCTTCTCTTTGGTGGTGAGTTCGCGAAGTTGCTCCATAATGTAAGTGTAAATGACGTTGTTCAACTTTTGTAAAAGTACCAATCCATTGGTTAAGTTTCGAATCGAATCGCTATTCTTCCAACACAGCAGGCCTTTCCCCCCAAATCTTTCCTCCCTTCATACAAAAACATGCTCCGAACCGACCAACTTATTCTTCTGGTTGCGACGCTGTGGCTCACCTCCTGCCAGCCCTCCACGCCGCGAACCCTCCTGTTCAATGGCCCCATTTACACAGCCGACCCAAACCTCCCCATCGTGGAAGCGATGGTTCTAGAGGGGCAAACCATCATTTATGCCGGCGACCTTGCAGATGCGTCCACCTTGCTGAATCCCGACTTGACGGATACCGTTGATCTGGCAGGAAGAACAGTGATCCCGGGATTTGTGGAAAGCCATGGGCATTTTATGGGAATGGGTCGCCTCGCTCTGCGATTGGACCTTAGCCAGACAAAGAATTTTGAAGACATTGTCCAGATGGTCAAAGATACTGCAGCAGTCAGGCCGGAAGCGAGCTGGATCCTGGGCCGCGGATGGCACCAGGACAAATGGTCGGTCCATCCGGAGATGATCGACGGACAGCCTGTTCACAGCAGGCTGTCGGAAGTGGCTCCCAATCACCCGGTAGTGCTTACGCACGCCAGTGGCCACTCGTTACTCGTTAATCAAAAGGCGATGGAGATGGCCGGTATCACGGCTTCCACCACCATCGGGGAGGAAGGAGAAATTTATCACTTCCCTTCAGGTGCGCCTACAGGCCTGTTTTCGGAAGGAGCAATGGCTCTGATCCGCAGGCATATTCCCCCACCTACTGAAGAGGAGGAACAAAAAGCCCTGACCTCTGCGGCCCGAAGATGTCTACGCGAGGGAGTCACTTTTTTTCAGGATGCGGGGTCTGATGGAAAAGAAATTGCCCGATTTCAGCAGTCACTGGAGACAGGTGACCTCCCGATCCGGTTGTCTGTGATGCTGAGTGCCGGCAACGACAGCCTGCTCCAAGCCTGGTATGATCGCGGTCCGTTGAAGGACGAGCAATTTTCCGTTAGGGCCATCAAACT
>CAZLKP010000021.1:18851-22675 GCA_964560095.1 uncultured Bacteroidia bacterium | reverse complement strand
CAATGTTCAAACGTTTTATGTCGTCCTCTGATTCCCCTCCACAGATCATTAATAATCCGCAAAATTAGCGAATTTCCGCTAAAAATCATTGCACTTTCCCACTTTTTGAAGGGCGATGGCCAAGGCACGCTCCACAACTCGATCTATGTTTACAGACCGGCGATAAAAGAGACTGACCCACTTGGCATCTGTGCCATCCGGGCCTGCATATCCAACCCAGGCGCCTGGACGTGTGCCCTCGTCCGGGCTCTCCGCCCAGCCGGTGGTGCTAAGGGCATAGGTGGTACCAAAGGCTTTTTGCACCCCTTCGGCCATGGCCATGGCCACCTCTTTTGATACAACGCCTTTTTCCCGGATCAATGGTTCTGGAACCCCTAAATGTTGGGTCTTGGCTTCCAGCGAATAGGCTGTGACTGATCCCTCAAAATACCGGCTGGCACCCGACACACTCACAATTCTGGCAGCCAGTTTCCCTCCGGTCAGGCTTTCGGCCACGGCAATACTTGCCTCCTGTTTGAGCAGAGCTTCTCCCAGGAGTTTGGGCAGCGGAAAATCATTATCGGCATACACGCGCGTTCCCAGCCGGTCGCGGAAAGCAGTTACGTGCTGATGGAGCTTGTCTTGCAGGTAATCAGCTTCGACTTTTGACGCCACTCCGCGCAATTCCAGCCAGAGACCATCCATGCGAGGGAGAAATGCCAGCGAAAGTCCCTCCGGAAGAGCTTCTTCCAGATCTTCAATTTCTAAAGCAATCTCCGATTCGGAGACATTGCTGAGACGGATAACAGATGTCAAAAATACCTCAGAGGCATGTTGATCCTTCAATCTTGGGATCACATGCCCTTCGATTATGGTTCGCATCTCAAACGGGACGCCCGGCATCGATACCAGCCATTTTCCATCTTTGGAGAAGCTCATGCCCGGTGCCGTTCCCACAGGGTTGTGAAGCACTTCTGCCCCCTCCGGCACCAAAGCCTGGGACCTGGTCAGCGGGTTCATTTCCCGGCCGTGTTCTTCGTACCGTCTGTACAAAAATTCGACCGTCGGCTGATGCTCCACTAACTCCCCCCCCCACCATTCAGCCAATACATGCTTGGTGACGTCATCTTTGGTGGGACCAAGCCCCCCGGAAATCAAAATCACATCGTGGCAGCGCCAGCTTTCCTCGACCGTTCGGCGGATGGCCTCGACGCTATCGGGGATTACAATGGTTTGTGCCAGGGAAAAACCGGCCTCCTGGAGCATCTTCCCTACCTCCGTGGCGTTGGTGTTGGTGATGCGGCCATTCAAGAGTTCAGTGCCAATGTTGATAAGGCAGATATTGATCATGGGGCGAAATTGACAAAATCGTCGGTGAAATTCCTGCTATTGCGGTACTTTTGCCGGATGGAAGAAATCGAAGCGAAAGTGCTGGAAATTGATGTCGAGCAAATTCAGGCACACATTCTCTCGCAAGGCGGACATCCTGATCTCGACGACATCTTCGAAGCCTGGTTTTTCGACAGGTCCAATATGGAAATCACCAATCGGGGCGATTTGTTGCGATTGAGGCGGGAGGGACATTCGGTTGTGGTTGCCTACAAGCAGAAAATATCGACAGATGGTGCTAAAGTTATGAAGGAAACGGAAACCCAGGTCGCTGATGCTGAAAATATGATCGGTATCCTGAAGTCGCTTGGGTTGGAACCAATCAAAACCACCAAAAAGCGCCGGATTCAGTATCAGTGGGAAGATTGTCACCTGGTCATTGATGATTATCAGGGAGAATTGGCTGCTATTCCGCCCTTCCTCGAAATTGAAGCGCCCAGCCGGGAGCGGCTGGCAGATGCACTGAATATGCTGAAGATTGATCCAAAGGAAGCATTGCCCTGGAGCACTTACGATCTTGTCAAACACTATGGCTTGGATACTAAGGCCAGTTGAACCTTCGTACATTGGTTATTATGGGGAAACGAATTGCATGGATGGGAATTTGGCTGGTACCCCTTTGGGGGTGGGCACAGGGTATTCCGGTAAGAACGGCTGAGTTCAGGGTGTATGAAAAGCAGCTATCCGGATTTGAAATTCTGTTACCAGCTTCCCGGGAGAGGACCAGGGAAAGCATCGTCGATCATCTGGGGCAGTATCTGAACCAGATCACCACGTTCGAAGACATGGTCTTTTGCGAAGAGGTCCATTATGCACCTGTGTCTGTCTGGCAGCCTCTCACGCTGGTCTATCAGGTGCAGGCAGAATCTCCCAGGCTCACACGCCTGAAAGTGGCGGCTCTGGCAGATTTTCGATTCTCTGTTACGGTGGAGCAGGCACCGGACCTGGCCCTTCGGCTCCTGTTGGATCTGGATCAGATGGCCCGAAGTATTTCCGGGGATTCCCTGGATTTCAATGCGTTATTTGTCGATGTCAGTAGTCGGCAATTGGTGGCAAAATACAAGGCTAGAACGGCCGCCCACACCTGGAACATGGCGGTGGAGCGACGGCCGGAAGAGGTCCTAGAACAGACTGGACTCCTGCTCAGAAAAGAAAGTCTTCGGCCTGATAATCAGGCAACAGCCGCAGATGATTCCATCATAGCTTTGGTCAGTCGCCGCTTCAGCGATTACATCAACAGGCAGGACGAGGGGCCATTCGTCTCTGAGCGGGAAAGCGAAGCGGTAGCTGCTTTTCGCGACAGCCTGGAACTGGTGTCCGGGGTTCTTGCAGAATCCCACCGCATTCGCCAGCAATTGGTCTTCCAGCGTGACAGCCTGTCTCTGGCCTATGATCAGGTGCGGCTGGAGGCGGGGGATTTGCCCGTAGAGGTGCACATGCGGTTGGCCGCCCTGGAGCAGGAAAACCAGCAGCTTCGGGAACAACTGGAAGCAGGGCGCGATGCCGATCTGCCTCCTGCTGATTCGTTGATGGCAGCGCAGGAGGTGTTGGAAAGAGCATACGATAGCGTTCAGAATCGTAACCGGAAGGTTCAGATGCAACTCAGGGAAAAAGAGCAGGAGTTGGGCGTCGTCTTTGCCCGCCTGGAACGACTGGAGCAGGAAGCCATGCCCCCAGAGCCGGAGAAAGAGGATGTGGAAGCAAAATGGAGAGAGCTAACCCGCCAGTGGGCAGTCGAAAGGGAAGATCTGGAGGCTGATATCCGCAGCCTGCAGCACTTCAACGACAGCCTCAGTCTGGTCGTCATGGCACTGAATCCAGAATCAGAGAAGGCCCGGGCCCAACAGGCCGTGTACATGCGACGCATTCGCCAGCTCGACGAGGCGCAGGATCGGCTCGTACAGCGACTTTGGGCTGTTTCAAATCGTGAAAAACTCATCCGCCAACGGGAGCAGTTTCTGGCAGACTACGAAAGAAGCGGGAACGAAGCCGCGTTGCTTAAACGGGTCTCCGAACTGGAAGAAGCTTTGCGAACAACCTACGCCCGGATGGAACAGGGCACCGATAGGTTGGGCAATACACTGGTAGAGCCCGCGGTGCTGCGAATAGAGGATCGGCAAATCCCGGCTTTCGCCGTGAAAACCGCTCTGCCAGTTAGCTGGACCCGAGAGCAGATCCGCTCCTGGGCTCGTCTTCACGACCTGCGAGTCGTGGGTGATGATATTCTCTCGCTCACTTCTGCACGACTACCGGGCCTGGAAGGCACGCGCTTCACCTGGGAAATGACCATGCTGGAGCGCAGCCGCGGAGCCATCATTTATGCCACGTTCCAACTCCCTAATGGCAGCTATCTGGATGTCACAGAAGGCGACCTCAAGAGCCGCTTGGCGGTGAACCTGTTGGAGGATGTGTTTCGGTGACAGGCCGGTCGCATCGTGGATCAGGTCTTTGGCAGC
>CAZLKP010000021.1:0-18841 GCA_964560095.1 uncultured Bacteroidia bacterium | reverse complement strand
ATGAGTCGGAGTTTCCCGCCTCATGTATGCGTCAACAGGAGAGCTATTTAGAATCTTTCTAAATAATTTTTCGATTTTGCACCCGGGGTCCTATTTTGAGAGCAAGATGCAAAAACCACCGCCTACATTCGTTGGAAACCGGCTTATCCAAGTCATTGCAGGGGCTTTCCTGTTCATGACGATCGGAACAGGTATGGAATTGTACCTGCTCAATCACTACAAGGATGCCTTGCAGCTCATTCCGTTGCTTTGTATTGGGGCTTCTCTTGTGATGCTGGCCGTGTTGGTACTGAGACCGACCCCTTGGATCATCCGAGGGTTTCAGCTTTTGCTGGGACTCACTGCGCTGAGTGGCCTATATGGAGCGTTTTTGCACCTACGAGCCAACTACGAATTCGAGCGAGAGATGAAGCCCACGGCTACCAGTTGGGAGGTGCTACAGGAAAGCCTGGCAGGCGCATTACCCGCCCTCGCCCCCGGAAGTATGATCGTGTTGGCCCTGATTGGATACGCCTGTCTATTGCTATTAACACCAAAACAATGAATGCATTTGTGAAATTCGCCCTGGTATGGACCTGGCTAGGATTTGCCCTGACCGCTTGTCAATCTCCCGCTGAACAAGGATCAGATCAGGAGACTACTACCAGTAAAGTGGAGGTAACTGAATCCAGCGAGGATTCTGCTACCACCGTCGTGCTCAACGCCAACTTGGCGACCGAGCAAGACCTGACCCAACTGGGCCTTAGTTCTGAGACCATCAGTCAGATCATGGAAGCCCGACCCTTCCTGCGCATGAACGATCTGGATGCCCTGATAGGCGCGAATATTGACAAAGTTGCATTGTACCAGCGGCTATTTGTTCCCTTCAATCTGAACACTACCCCCGAGGCTGACTTCAAGCTGATCCCCGGCGTGGGCGACCGCATGGCGCACGAGTTTGAAGAGTATCGCCCCTATCTCAGTATCCAACAGTTTCGGCGCGAAATCGGTAAGTACGTCGAAGAGGCAGAGGTGGCCCGCTACGAGCAGTATGTGTTCGTTCCGGTAGAGTTGAATAGCGCCTCCGAAGCGGATATCAAAGCACTGCCTGGGGTAGGTGATCGCTTGATGCATGAGTTTCTGGAGTATCGGCCTTACACAAGTATGGCTCAGTTCCGCAAGGAAATCGGCAAGTATGTAGATGATCGTGAGCTGGCTCGCCTGGAGCGACTGGTGTATTTGGGGGAGTAGCGCTTCGCTGTGGGGTTTTGCCTTCACGGCACATCCCCCCTACGATCCGTTACGCTGAGTGCTGATGGCACATATCAGCAGGGGCTAGATTTTTTTCTATCAAAGCCACCCGGTCCCCCTGAGGTCTGGAGGGAGGGATGATTCATGTGAGTGGTATTGTACCGACGTGTTGATCCGATAGTGCGTACCTGGAACGCCTTCACCGCACCACTACCTTTCGCCTCCCCAATTCCCCCGCATCCACCACATATATGCCCGGTACCAACCTTTCGATCCCAACCGACATTTCCTCTCGGAACCACGGACCAGCCACCCGATACGTTTCCCGCCCCTGCATGTCCAGGATCCGAACTTCCTTTGGTCTGCGAAACGGCTCCACGAAGCGCACTGTCAACACGCGGCTGACCGGATTGGGAAACACCTCAAACATGGGTTCCCGAAGCCGCTCGGCCATTCCGGTAGCGAGAGGTACGCAGCCATAGGGTGGGGTAGTGGGCGCACAAAACAGCGTGTCAAACACATTCACCTCCTCAATCTGCACGATCGGACCGCCGTAGTAATTTGGGCTGAGCGGCAGGGTATCTGCCGCGCCAGAGTTGAAAAAAATGATGCTGCTGGTGGAGTCTGACCCCCCCGGCAGGTAACGCACACCTGCCAGCGCATGCGTACCGCCAGACTGATTCGCATAGCTTAGCACAGAAGTTGCCAGATAATGGTAGGGGCCTCCATCCGTGTAGGAATACAACGTAGGATTTCCCAGATTCCAGTCCACTTCAAATACTGCGGAGGAAGGGGCTGCATTTCCCAGTTTCTGGACTGACCCCGCCAGTAGCAATCCCTGGTCAAACACCTGCAGGCCCAACCCCAGGCTGAGGGGATTTTGTACATCCGCAAAGACCCGCCGGTTCAGCACCTGTCCGTTATCCGGATCAATTTCATAGAGCCCGGCTGTGATCGAGGTAACCGGACTGGCCAATAAGATAGTATCCAGGTACTGAGATCCGCTGACATACACGCGCCCGGCATCTGTGCGCACCATGGCCGTGGCAGCGTGGTACTGGCTCAGGTTGATGCCGCCTAGCGACGGCAAGAATGCCTTTGGCGCTGGCGCCCACAGCCTCTTCCACATCAGGTTGAGATCGGCATCAGTGCGAAGCACCATCAGATAGACAGAATCCCGGCTGGCATCAAAATAGGCACCCGAAACCAGGTAGCCCTCAGCATTCGGTAGCGCCAGTACATCGTAGCCCACCAGGGTATCTTCAGCCGGTAATTCCGGGAAAACGGTGTAGTCGGTTTGGTTGAGGTTGAAGTCGAATTCAGCGAGATAGGCGGTCTTGCGGGTGCTGCCGGTGACCGGCATGGTGTCGGTGATTTCCCAGTAAATGGCCTGCCCTGTCACAATCGCCCCATCCTGCGTCGTATTATCCACAGCGAAAGGAGCTGCCGGGCAGAGGAGATTTAGGCCAAAATTGTTGCCAGCCGGTATTCTCACCAATTCCTCATTCACAATCACGCCACAGGGATTGGTTTCCACCAGTCGGGCTGTTGGCAGTCTGTAGGTAATCGCTGTATCAATGATCGGGATGAGGGTGTCAATTTGCTGCACTGTGAGCAGCGTCGTCATGGGGCGCTCCACCACATCGAAGCTGAAGCTTCGTTCCAGACCCGGATTGTACTGTTTCGACCAGATAATCCCTCCGCAGGGATTTAGTTTCATGAGCCAGCTGTCGTCCTCCCAGTAGCCGGTGGACACAAAGTTTCCCTCATAGGTCCGGATCATGTGGAGTGATCCGTCGGGGATATTCAGGTTGTCGAGCTTGGAAAAAGTGACGCCCTGGGAGAACGCTAACATTCCCCAGGACATCAATACGACTGAAATGATGATTCTTACCCGCATGGTGCTTGTATTTCGTTGCACATTATCGCCTCACCAAGAGTTTACTGGTGTATCTCATCTGGTCCTGCTCCACACTGAGAAGGTACATTCCTTCGGCCAGGGAAGAAAGCTGAAGCGAGTAGGTGCTGCCGGGTAATCCGGTCAGGGTTTCTGTATGAATCAATCGGCCATTCAGGTCTGTGATCTCCAGACTCGTCCCATTCCCGTTGATTTTCGGGATCTGTACCTGGACCGCATGGGAGGCCGGATTCGGATAAAACTCCAGTTTCTGGCTGGTTTTCACTGCGAAGATGCTTGTCGTTGCATTCAGGCAGAGCGCCGTGTCGGTGACGGTCAGTGGGGTGTTCTGGAAGGCCACCGTGTGCGTCTGCAAGATCGAATCCAGCTTAGCTGTGTCAGGTTGGAATTGCGGGCTGAACGGAAAGGATTGGATGGTGACATGGTGCGAGCAGGGATCTCCCAGCGGGTTGGCAGCGGAAATTTCTTTGAGCTTGAGGTTGTCAAACCACATCAGGTAGTCGCCATTATGGCTGAAGCCGATATTCGGGATGTCGTAATCGTAGGGATAACCGGCGGCATGCATCCAGCCAAACCCGCGCGCCCATGGAGAGGCCATGTTTACTGACTGCTCTGTTGGGTCCACTTCCAGCATGACGGCCTTGTAGCCACCCACTGAGCCCCCGACCAGATAGTTTCCATTGGGCAACAGCTCGAAGTGAGAGGCAAACAAGTCTGTGAGATTGCCATTTTGGCCAGTTGGGTGAAAGATGGCCTGGGCGAGTATGGGATTCCCCAGGCTGTCAACCTCTGTGATAAAGGCCACCGGGATATAGACACCGCCACCGTTGTTTCCATTCCCTACCGCAATAAAGTAGAAGACATTTCCGAGCAGGGCTATGTTGCCGTTTGGTAATTCCACCAGATCTGCCACGTAGCCACCGGCTGCTGCTACGCCCCAGAGGGCTTGTGCGTCGCCTCCCATCACGCCTCCGCCCATGGGCGCACGTTTGGCCCAAAGCTGAGTGCCATTGGCATCGAGTTTTACCATCCAGGCATGTTCACCGCCCGAAATAGCATAGACAGTGCCGCCATCAGCTGTTTGGATGGATTTCATTTGAAAGCTGGGGTGAGCCAGAAGGGCAGCAGTGATATTAAATGGAAATGCGCGCTGAAGTCTGGACCAGATGATATTGCCGTTTGAATCGACCTTTAGCAAAAATGGCTGTGGATTGCCCAGGCCCGAGGTCCCCTGGCTGGAATATCCAGTGATGACAAAGTGGCCGTCTGCGGTCTCACTGACTTCGTAGGGCACATCCGTACGGCCACCTCCATAGCGTTTGGCCCATTGTACCTGCCCAAGCGCATCTGTTTTGACCAGACAATAGTCCAATTTTGCCAGCAAAGGCGCTTTCCAGATTTCGGTATCGTAGGCTCCGAGAACCAGGTATCCGCCATCGGCCGTTTGGAGAGCATCAATGCCGTAATCCAGATGATCGGCGGAGCTCTGAAGCACCTGTGCCCACTCGATATCGTAAGCATCGTCGGTTTTCATCAGCAGCATTCCAGCATTCGGACCTCCTGCGGCAAAGCTTCCTGAAAGGATGTATCCACCATCAGCAGTGGGACGAATGTGTCCGGCTGTGGGATCTGCGACCCCCTGGAATTGACGAAATATATCCTGGCTGTGAAGCAGCGGAGAAAGGCTCATGGAGATCAGGAGCCAGATCAGGGAATATGTGTGGGAAAGTCTCATCGCGTTCACTGTTTATGGTGGAACATGATCTCAAGGTCGGCAGGCCGCATGTTTTCTCATACCACAAAAAAAGGCCGTTCCTAAATGGCGAATCTCCGCTTGATTAGAAGATAGAAAAATGTTATGCTTGCATAACATTTTTCGAGGCGAGACTTCAGGATCGCTTCGCTTTGAGAAGTCAGACCGTTGCACTGTCAGACTCTCACTTCTCACTTTTGACCTCCGACTACTATGCTCTCACAGCTCCTATTTGCGATTGTCTTTCTGGCTGGTGCCGTGGCTTTTGGCTGGCAGATCAGCCGGATTCGAAAAAACATCTTGTTGGGTCGCCCTGATGACAGAAGCGATCACCGCTCCGAGCGGCTGAAAAACATGACCCTGGTGGCCTTTGGTCAGAAGAAAATGTTTAAGCGCTGGATACCCGCTACCCTGCACCTCATTCTGTATGTGTCGTTCATTGTGATCAATCTGGAAGTCCTGGAGATCGTGATTGATGGACTCACAGGGCAGCACCGTTTTTTGGGTCAATATGGTGGGGGGGTGTACGACGCTGTTATGGTGATCAATGAATTTCTGGGTGCCCTCGTGATCGTTGCATCCGTGATCCTGCTCATTCGGAGGAATGTGTTGAAATTGGGGCGCTTCCAGGGGATTGAGATGACTGAGTCAAAAGGTCTAATTCGTCGGAGAAACTATTCACACCTTGATGCAAATATCATTCTGGTCACAGAGATTGCTCTGATGCTGGCGCTGTTTGCCTTTAACATCGCTGATATTACCCTGCACAATATAGGAGCCGGTGTCCTGGCCGAATTGCCCGGGGTATATCCTATTTCTGGGTTTTTTGCGGAGACGCAACTGCTTGGAAGCAACCCAAATAATTTGCATTTGATTGAGAGCATCGGATGGTGGGGCCACATTGGCGGTATTCTTTTGTTCCTCAATTATCTGCCGATTTCCAAGCATTTTCACATCATGATGGCTTTCCCGAATGTGTATTTCTCCAATGTAGGTCTGAAGCCCAAAGGTCGCTTTGCCAATCTGCCCCAGGTGACTGAGGAGATGAAAGCCATCCTGGATCCTTCCTACACGCCGCTGGAAGATGAGAATACGCCCAACCGCTTTGGTGCCAAAGATGTGACGGACCTGAGCTGGAAGTCGCTTATGGACAGCTACACCTGCACGGAATGCGGGCGTTGCACCTCGGTCTGCCCGGCAAACATGACTGGTAAAAAGCTTTCCCCCCGGAAAATCGTGATGGATGTTCGCGACCGATTGGAGGAGATCCAGAAATTTGGCCTCACCAAAGACGAGCAGGGTGTCATCATTCCCGGAAAAGAAAAAGAGGGGGCAGAAGAAGCTGCAGCCCATACCCTGCTTAGCGACTACTATATCTCACAAGAAGAACTTCGCGCCTGTACCACCTGCAACGCCTGTGTGGAAGCCTGCCCGGTGAACATCGATCATCTCGACATCATCGTGCCGCTACGCCAGTACCTGGTGATGGAGGAATCCTCTATGCCAGGGGAGTGGGGCATCATGTTCAATAATGTCGAGAACAATGGCGCCCCTTGGGCCATGGCCGCCGCCGACCGCTTCAACTGGTCGGAAGGGATTGCGCCGATCAAAAAAGAAACGACCCAAGCCGATTCCTAAATCACTGCGAGTATGGAGCTGTCCCAACAAGTCAAAGCTGCTGTACGCAGCATCGAGCCGCAGGCGGAAGTCGTCCTGTTCGGATCCAGAGTCCGGGGTACCGCCCAAGGAGATTCTGACTGGGATTTTCTGATATTGACAGAGGCCCGATCAGATTTGGCGCTAAAGCGAAAACTTTGGAATGCCATGTATCAGCTTGCGTTGCAAACCGGAGAAATAATCCATGCGGTGATCTGTGAAAAGAACCGATGGAAATCGGCCACCCATTGGCCCATTCACCAATCGATTCTCCAAGAAGGAATAGCCGTATGAAACCTGGGGTTGAGGAATGGTTTGAAAAGGCCAGATCAACCTGGCAAAAATCTAAGACCCTGTTCGACAGCGGCCTGATCAGTGGTGCTATCAGTCGCTTGTACTACGCCGCATTTTTCGCGGTCACTGGATACCTGACCGAACAAAATATTAAGGCAAAATCTCATAACGGGGTCAAAGCCATGTTTAACCACCATCTGATAAAAACCGGACTGATTGATTCAGCCGATGGCGAACTATTTAACGTCCTCTTTAGCTCCGCCTGGAAGCAGACTACATACCTGACCCGCTGTATCTGGCGGATGAGATTGTCCCCTACCTGAATCAGACCAAGGACTTCATCGAACGAATACATCTCGCTACGACCACTGAACTATGAGCGACAACAACATACAAGTGCCCCTGATGGCCGACCTGGCCGAACAAGGCAAGACCCCGGAATATCTTTTCTGGGTGGGCTGTGCCGGGTCGTTTGACAACCGCTATCAACGCGTGACCCGCGCCTTTGTGCAGATTCTCAACCATCTGGGGATTGACTTTGCGGTGCTGGGTCCGGAGGAGACTTGCACCGGCGACCCGGCCAAGCGGGCCGGCAATGAGTTCTTGTTTCAGATGCAGGCCATGCAGAACATCGAAGTGATGAACATGTACAACGTGAAGAAAATCATCACCGCCTGCCCGCACTGCTTCAATACCATCAAGAACGAGTATTCCAGTCTCGGCGGGGAGTACGAAGTGACTCACCACTCCACCTTCCTGCAGGAGCTAATCGATCAGGGTAAGGTGAAAATGAAGGAAAACGGCAGCTTCAAAGGCAAAAAAATCACCTTCCACGACTCCTGCTACCTGGGCCGGGCCAACAACATCTACGAAGCCCCCCGCAAGGTGCTCGAGGCGCTGGATGCCGACCTGGTAGAGATGAAGCGCTGCCGCAGCAAAGGACTCTGCTGTGGGGCTGGCGGTGCGCAGATGTTCAAGGATGCCGAAAAGGGCAACAAAGAGGTGAACATTGAGCGCAGCGAGGAAGCCCTGGCGACTGGTGCCAAGGTGATCGCAGCGGCCTGCCCGTTTTGCATGACGATGATGCAAGACGGCGTTAAGCACTTCGAAAAGGAAGCAGAGGTCGAGGTCAGGGACCTTGCGGAGCTGATTGCCGAGGACCTGGAGTAATGCCGGAGGCGGGCTGGCGCCTGGCTCTGCCGTTACCCGATCGCCTGCCCCTGCCGCTTCAGGTATTTGCTTGGGGCTACGCCGGTCCAGCGCTTGAAAATGCGGTTAAAATAGGAAAGGCTGTTGAAGCCGGATTCGAAGCAGGCATCAGTGATGGTCTTGCCCCTTAGCGCTAAAATGGCCTTGGCCCGGTTAACGCGCTCCTGATTAACAAAGTCCACGGGCGACAGCCCGAACTCCTGCTTGAAGGCGCGGTAAAACTGCGCCCGCGACAGGCAGGCTTTGTCGCAAAGCTTTTCGATGCGGATGGTCTGGTCGAGATTTTGCCGACTCCGGGTGGTTGGCTTGCCTTTTTCCATCCTTCCTCCCCTCCACCTCTGAGGCCTACGCCATGCCTACACCCCGCATTTCCATTACCCCGGAAGCGACCAAAATCGTTGACCAGCTCCGTGAGCAATTCGGCGAACTCATGTTTCACCAAAGCGGTGGCTGCTGCGACGGCAGCGCCCCAATGTGCTACCCAAAAGGTGACTTCATCCTGTCATCCGCTGATGTGAAGCTGGGCGAAATCCACGGCTGCGAATTCTTCATGGCCCGGGATCAGTTTGAGTACTGGCAGTACACCCATCTCACGGTTGACATCTCCGAAGGGCGCGGCGCCAGTTTTTCTCTGGAAATTCCACTCGGCCTCCGATTCCTGATCCGGTCCCGGGTATTCACCGAAGACGAGTTGCAGGATCTGGAACCCGCCCAGGTCATGCCGGACTGAAGCTGCCCGCAGAATCATCTAGCCGACACGGCCGTTCACTGTTACTGGCAAGTTTCCTTCGGAAAAGTAATATTGGACCAAAGGCAACACATGAAGTACGCGCTTTCCCTCAGTCTCCTGTTCATCCTTCTTAGCCCAGCCTGGTCCCAATAATCCGGCCTGTACGTAAACGATCTGCCCATTGAGCAGATCGATAGCGAATACGTCGAACTGAGAATTATCAGGGAGCGATTGTTTTCGCTCGACTACTTTTTTGCCATCAACTACGGTCAGCCCTGCTTCACGGACGCCCTGACCATTGGTAGCAGGGCGTTCAGGGAATGCGGGGGCCTCCGGGACGCACAAGGCGACCTGATTAGCGCACGGCAGTACTTCGGGGGGCTCTCCGATCTGAAGCGGGCCGGCTGGGAAATCGTTAGCACCTGGTCAGAGGCTACCGATGGCAATTCCTCCACGCCGAATAGCGTGGTATATCTGCTTTCCAGAACTTCCCCGCAGGAACGCTAAACCCGCTTACCATGATTCGCGCCCGCCAATGGCAGGGGCCGTTTGCGCTACTCCTGTTGTGCATACCGCCTATGCTTCCTGCCAGCTAGATAGAGGGCCAGAGGGATGAGGAAGTGTGGTGCCCTGACGAGGAATTCAGGTAGAAAGGTGACAAGACTCGTCCAGAACATCACATCCAGCCGGACGTAGGAAGTGAGCCTTGCCAGCGAGGTGACGAATCCCCAGAAGACGCCGTATAGCAGGGCGGCAGGTCTTGACAGGTCAGGAATGAGGGCCGCTACCATGATTTGATCAAGAATGCCGGCAATCAATAAGTAGACCATGGCCGAGTTCTGAGAAAATCTCAGGGTTTCTATGACCATATCGATGAAGTTGGCGGGCACAGGCACACCCGCTCCCATGGCATAAAAGCTGTGTCCGGCAAAAGTAAGTCCTACCGCCAGGAGCATCATGCGCTTCAGGCCCTGGGTGAATCCATGAATGACTGCGTGTGCTAGAAAAGCAGGCGCGCAGATTCGAAGCGTATGCTCAATGAGCATCGGTATCTGGTAGGAAACGTCCAGAAATTTGCAGAATGACTCAAACAGCAGGACAGCACTGGCAGCGTATAACCCCCATCTCAGCCATGGTCGCCGTTTGGAAATCCATACGGCAGAAATCAGACCCAGCACCAACATGAAGGCCATCGTCTGCGTAAAAACCGCCAGGACTGATTCAGACATTGAACCCAGCAAATAATCGCGCCATTCGAGTTCAATTAGTATCTTTACTGCCCAACCAGCGTATTCTTCGTCCCACAGGACTGCCATGTAAGGAGGTTGTTTCGCAAGATGCAACCATACGGCAGCCAGAAGCAGGCTGATGGTCGCAACACGCACACAGAGGATTACAGAAATGATTCGGTGCCAGGATAAACGTATTTTACCCATTTGGCAAATATGGAAATTCCCTCAGACTATCCTTCCCATCCTGGTCCTATTTTTTCTGGGGTGGTCAGGGTTTCTGGAAGCCAAAACCCTACGATATCGCCTCATCGCGCGAGATGATCCAGCTCATGTCATGGGTATTGGCTGGGACCAGGTGTCCGGGAATGACCCGAGAGTGTACTACGGGCCGGTGGATCATGGGGAGGCTTTTGCCAGTTATCCCATGTACAAAAAACCTGTTCGGGTGGTGCTATTTCAGGGGATGAACAACCATTTTGTGCGGATCGGGGGGCTCCGGGCCAACACCGCCTATTACTTTGTGATTAAAGACAGTGAGGGTACCAGTGAACGCTTCTGGTTCAAAACTCTACCTGATACTCCAGAGGAACCTTTGTCGATCATTTCGGGGGGAGACTCCCGTCGTTCAGGCTGGGACACAACCTCCTACGACCCCCGGATTTTGTCTAACATCATTGTGGCCAAGCTCCGACCGCATCTGGTCACCTTCGCTGGAGATTTTACCAACAGAAATTCTCCCTCACAGTGGAGGAGTTGGTTCGATGACTGGCAACACACGATTGCTCCGGATGGCAGAATGTTTCCGGTGTTGCCCGCTCGGGGCAACCACGAAACATCCAATGAGGATGTGTATAATCTTTTTGATTCGCCTCATCCCGATGTGTATTTCGCCAATAATCTGGGGGGAAATCTCATCCGGTTCTATACCCTCAATTCAAATATTTCTATCTCCGGTGATCAGACCGACTGGCTGTCTGATGATTTGATTGCCCATCAGGATCAAACTTACTGGACTATCATTCAATATCATCATCCCATCGTGCCACATCAATCATGGAAAACCTACAAGATTCTTCAGTATCGCTATTGGGCACCTCTCTTTTACAAGCATCGGGTGCAATTGGTGATCGAATGCGATTCACATGTAGCCAAAAATTCCTGGCCAATCATTCCATCCAATCGTTGGTACGCGGACGGGGGGTTTGTGCGGAATGATGCTGAAGGTACTGTGTACACTGGGGAGGGTTCCTGGGGGATTACCCGGGATGCAGATGCTTCCTATCGATGGACACGGGAGTCCGGTAGTTTCATGCAGGTGAAGTGGATCAAGGTGACCAAGGATCAGATCGAAATTCGAACGGTGCTCACCAGCAACGCCAATGAAGTAGCACCAGTATCTGATGATGCCCGTTTTTTGATTCCCGGTCAGCTGAATCTCTGGAACACCCGGCACGGAGACGTTTATATCATCGACCGACCGCATCCGGTTCCTTAACCCTTGAGGCTGGTTGATTGTCCTTGTCCTGAACCCTTTTCCCCGCGAACAGTCATGTCACTGCACCATGAAATTCGTCCTCTTATTTGGTCCGCCGGCAGTCGGCAAAATGACCGTTGGTCAGGAATTGGGAAAAATCACCGACCTGAAGCTCTTTCACAATCACATGTCGATCGAGTTGGTGATCAGATATTTTGACTTTTCCACTCGACCATTCGATCGGCTCACCACCATGATCCGGGAAGAAATATTACGGGAGATCGCTCAAAGCGATCTTGAAGGGGTTATTTTTACGTTTGTGTTGGCCTTGGACCTGCCCAAAGAGCATGAATATGTAGATAGCCTGATAGCTCCCTTTGTGGAGCGGGGAGCTGACATCTATTATATCGAGCTGGAAGCCGATTTGGAGGAGAGAATCCGCAGGAATACCAGCGAAAACCGACTACTGGACAAACCTATCAAAGGAAACACAGAGCAATCACTGGCCAATCTGATGTACGAGCATGAAACATTTCAGGAAAACTCTCATGGGGATTTTCTGAGATCAAATCACCTGAAGATTCATAACACAGACCTGGCTCCCGCCGAAACCGCAGTACGCATTAAGGCATTTATTTACGGAGAACATACTTGATGTCCTTATTTGAGCAAATCAGAAAAAATGTGTTTGGGGCAAAAGAGCCCTGCTATTACCTTAAAAAGACTTCCTAAGTCTATAGTTTTAGGAAAACTGTTTCAAATGAGGATCGGATTCTGTCTTTTTACTCCGGCGAAAAGAATGGATAGTTCGATTTTTCAAATTTACCTAAAATAAAAAGTCAAAACTTACGGTGAAAAATACTGTCTTCTGATTAAGATGATTTGCAATATAAAAATAGGTCTTCAAGCCACTCAGGGCCGTTTCCCCTTTCTCGTGGCATCATAGGCAGGTCGGCAGGTAAATAGGGTGATTCAACCGTCTTTCATAGACTGGCAACCAAGACAGTGCTAGTTTTGAGGAATAAACTTGACGCTCTTATCACCATGAAGGAATTTCGCTTTCTCTTTTTTTTGACTGTGTTGATTGGTCTTCCTATTGTCTCTTTTGCTCAATGGACCAATTTGACAAATTCCCACTACCACAGGTTTGAATCTCAAACGGTGATCCATGACAACAAGATATATTCGATTACCGGATTTGGGCCAGGTCTTGATATCGAAAGTGGAGTAGAAGTGTATGATCCAGCTTTGGATATTTGGACTGAGCTTTCCCCTATGCCACTCTCCAAATATGAGAACAGTGCATCCGAAGCCGGCGTGACCCATATGGGGGTGAGGTTGGTTGGAGATTCGATCTGGGTGGTTGGTGGCCGCACCGGAGATCATCCCGGAACTCTGACAGAAGAGGTCTGGATTTATGATATTGCTGCCGATAAGTGGACCGCAGGTCCGGACCTGCCATTGCCCCTGGCCGGAGGAGGCATGGTGGCTATGGGCCGAAAGTTGTTTGTCTTCGGCGGCTTTACCAGCGCCTGTAATGGTGATCAAGACAGCTATCATCTTACCCTGGATATTGATGCCTGGGCGGCCAATCCAGCCAATTCATGGATTGATAATCGCACGCCCATGCCCAATCCCCGCAACCATGTGGGCGCTACTGCCTTCGGTGGCCATATTTACGTATTCGGGGGGCAGCTGGGACACGATTGCTGCGCATCAGGTGTCCCCTGTGGAACGGATGTGACATTCGCCGATCGCTACGATCCCGAATCCGATACCTGGACATCCCTTCCCAATCTCCCCTATCCAAGGTCTCATGTGGAGGCCACTACTTTTGCCATGGATGGAAAAGTGTATGTCAGCTCCAGCGAAACCGGTGCCACTATTGCCCATACAACCCTGGAATATGATCCGGTTGATCGTACCTGGTCCGAAAATACAGCGCTTGAATTGCCTACAGGAATTCTCGCTCCTATTATCCAGCCGATGGGTGACGAATTGTATCTCCTCAATGGTGGATATGGAGGCACCCAAAATCCTACCGACTCGGCCAAAGTCCTTACCCTGACTCGTAGTCCGCAATATAAGCTGGGCTTTTCAACCGACACGGCTTCTTTCCTGGTGTATCAAAACGGGACCGCCTCCGGGGCTAATTTTCTCTGGACCGTGGATGGGGAGGCCAACTATAGCTTAACTATTCCCGGAGCTCCTGACTGGCTGAGCCTTACCCAAAAAAACACAGGCACGGTAGGGCCGACTGGAACGCCAACAGGGTTTGAGATATACGCTACGGGACTGACTGAAGGAACCTACTTCGCTACAATCATGGCTACAGGCACTGGCGAAGATGTTCTCAACCCGAGTGCCACAGTCGCTTACTCTGCTGATTCTTTTGTGGTACGTCTGGTTGTGGGCCCCTCCCCCGATGGTGTCCTGGAAATGGCTTCCGTAGATCAATGTGAAGGTGTCATTGTCGGTAATTCCTCTCTCAGAACAGTTTCGCTTAGCACGCCGGGTGCGGTATCTCTCACCATTACCAGTATTTCCCTGAGTAATACTACAGGATTCCAGCTTCAGACCCCCCTTTCAAGTACCGTTGCTCCTGGTGAATCAGAAACTGTCCAGGTCAACTTTACTCCACCCGTTGCAGGGGTTCACAGCACTTATCTCATTGTTACACACGATGGCAGTAGTTCGCCCGATACTACTGAGATCGCCTGTAGTGCAGAAAATCCGTGTCTGGTCCCCGTCAACTGGGTTAGTATGGACCTTGGGACTCCTACCTTGTCTGGTTCTATGTGTGAATCTGGAGGAACTTACCAGCTTTCTGCAGCAGGAAAGGATATCTGGAGTAGCTCAGACGAAGGACACTTCCTGGCTACCCGTGTCGTGGGTAATGGTGAGATTGTTGTCAAAATCAACTCATTAGACAATGTAGATGATTGGAGCAAGGTTGGTCTGATGATGCGCGCTTCGCTTGAGGCCGATGCCCGGCATGCTTTTGTGTGTGTCACCCCTAACAACGGCGTGGCCTTCCAGTTCAGAAGTACGGATGGAGGCAGTTGCAACAACACCAAATCTTCTGGGCTAGTGGCTCCGCAGTGGCTTCGCATCTCCAGGGCAGGGGATTTGATCACAGGGTATTTTTCCTCAGACGGCGTTAGTTGGGCAGAGGTAAGCGGAGGGAATAATCCCCAAACCGTTTCTCTGGGAGACACAATCTGGGTTGGGCTGGCTATGACCAGCCATGATCCCACTCAAATCGCGAATGCTGAGGCTGAGCAGCTTTCCATGAGTTTTTCTGCTGGGCCTTTTCCGGTAGAGCTATTGTCGTTTGAGGGTTGGAGAAGCAACGACGATGTGATGTTACAGTGGGAATCTGGGCTTGAATCGGCTTTTTCGCATTACGAAGTGACCAGGCTTGATACTAATAACCAGTTTCAGCCGATTGGAAGTGTAGAAGCTGCTGGTGCGGGTTGGTACCAGTGGACAGATAAATATCCCCTCAACAGGATGAATGTATATCGTCTGAATATGGTTGATTTGGATGGTTCTGTCGCTTACAGCCCGGTGATTGAAGTAACGGGTGTAGATCCGCAAGCTTTCTCCGTCACCACAGAGGTCGGTCAGCTGAAATTGTATTGGCAGATATATGCCGACGAGGTAGAAGTGAGGGTGATAGACATGACGGGCCGAATCTTACTTAGCGAATCGATAACCCCTTCCCCCGGCAAGGTTCAGGTGTTGCCCACTACGTCGCTTCCCGCTGGTTGGTATCATGTTCACATCGCCGGACCTGAAGGGCTGCATGGCGAGAGCGTACTGCTTCGCTAGCTATCGTACTTCTCCAGCTGTTTCAGGACAATGGAAAAATTCTTGGGAAGAGGAGCCTCCACGGTAGTGGGCTCCTCTTTGCCATACGGCGTAAATGTGATTGAGGAGGCATGGAGGAGGAATCCATGGTTGAGGGGCTTCTCGTCTTTTCGGGTGCTGAATTTGTAATTCTTTTTGATCGAAGAAAGCATGAGATCCTGTCCACCGTAGAGCTGATCGCCGATAATCGGGCATTTTTGTGCCGCGAGGTGTGCCCGTATTTGGTGCATCCTTCCTGTGACCGGCTGGCAATCCAGCAGAGAATGCCGACGGAAGGTTTTGGCCGTATTCAGAATGGTGGTTGCCCGTTTCCCTTCCTGTTGATTGACGAACACTTTTTTGTTGGTCGTGACATGAAGCGGGAGGTCAATTTCCTGGTTGTCGAAATGATGAATGCCGGCGACGAGGGTTGAGTAATGCTTGATGACCTTTCGGTGTTGAAACTGCAGGGCCATTTCCCGGTAGGCTTCCTCATTGTTTGCCAGGATTAGGCAGCCGCTGGTATGCTTGTCTAGTCGGTGGCAGAGGGTCAGGGCGTCGTCGTGCCGCCGGGCCAGTTCCTGCACATGCAGTGCCTCTTTGTCTTCAAGACTCGACATGCCTGAGGGCTTATCGATCACGGTGATGTGGTCGTCTTTGTAGAGGATGAGGTCACGAAATCGGGATACTTTTTTTGATGCCATACAGACATTGTTGATTTGCGAACTTCGAATTTATTCCTCAAACAACCCAAATACCCAGCCCCACTCTTTCATGTTCTTGTCGATGGCTCGGTAATTTGGTTCAAAGCGCTCGACCCAGGCCCAGAATCTGGGGCTGTGGTTCATCTCGCGAAAATGCATCAATTCGTGGATGATGAGATAGCGAATATGCGGTTCGGGAAGGAGGAGAATGAGCCAGTTGAGGTTCATGTTGCCCAGGGAGCTGGCAGAGCCCCATTTGGAGCGAAGGGTTCGTTTTACCACTACCCGCTTGACGGGGGTATTCGTTTTCTGGCTGTATTCCCTGACCAGTTGTGGTAGGATTTGCCGGGCGTAGTGGTAGAGTCCCAGGTACAGCAGCTGCTTGACCGCTGCTCCTGCAGGCCCGATCAGCAGGATTTGGTCCTGATGGATAGACAGTGAAGGGGATCGCCCTACCTGGGTTTGAAACTGATACTCCTGTCCTCGCAGGCTCAGTTTTCCCATTTTGACCCGATCCCACCAGGCCCTCTGCAAGGCCAGATCTTTGTGAATGGCCGGTAGTTGCCCCATAATCCAGGACTCCTGGCTGATCACAAATTGCTCCACTTCTTTGGTCCAGCGTCCGCCAGGTACACGTACCTGGAACATTCTGTCGGCACTGTGATAGCGTAGGGTGGCACGCCGGCCTCTGGAGGGGAGGACGGCAAACTGGATGGTTTGGGCGCCGATCGGTAGCGATACGATTTTTTTCTCTGGCATTCTCTGTAAAAAATACGAGGGATTCCGAGTGAGTCCAGTTTTCCGGAGAAAGGAATTACCGAACTTTTGGTATCTTTAGATTCCTTAAGGAAAATGTTGTACGTATGAAATTCGTCAAACAAGCTGAAGAAAGATACACGGTGCTCAAATTGCTGGAGGATAAGCTGGATACCCGCATTTCTCCACAGCTCAAGAGCGAGTTTATTAACCTTAATACCCTGGGTATTAAGAATATTATCCTCAACCTGGAGGACGTCAACTATGTTGACAGCTCCGGGCTCTCGGCGATTCTTACTGCCAACCGGATTTGCTCTGGGGCAGACGGCTTGCTGGCCCTTTGCCACCTCAATCAGCACGTCGATAAGTTGATCAAGATTTCTCATCTAGAAAATGTCCTGAATATTCTGCCTACAGAAGCCGAGGCAAGGGATACGATCCTGATGAATGAGCTAGAAAAAGAGATCATGGACGACAGCCAGAGAGAAGGGGATATGGATTGATGGATCTGGTAGTCATGGGATCAACACACAAGGAGGAGAGGCATATCTGCCTCTCTATCTTTTTTGGGTCCCAGGGTAAATTGAAGATGGCCCGATTTCTGCCTCAATGGTCAACTAGTCCTGAAGGTGTTATCTGTTTCCAGATTCGGAAAAGAAGATTACAAATTGCTGTATCCTATTCCTACCTTCATCTTAACTCAATTCTCATCGCTGTAACCTTGATCCCTTGGGCATCTTCGAAGTTAAAATTCTCGGTACCAGTGCCGCTATCCCTACCAACTCCCGCCGCCCCTCAGCGCAGGTTGTGACCATGTATGACAGGCACCATCTGGTGGATTGTGGAGAGGGCACGCAAATCGAGATGTTGCGCCGAAAGGTGAGGTTCTCCCGTCTGGATGCCATTTTCATCTCCCATCTTCATGGGGATCATGTGCTGGGGTTGCCGGGGCTGCTCGCCACGCTGAGTTTGTACGAGCGCAATTTTCCGCTCAGGCTTTATGGCCCATCGGGATTGAAGGAGATGATTGATGTGATTTTTGCCCAAACGCAAAGTTATCTGGGCTATGAGCTCGAATTCTATCCCCTGGAAGACGTTAACATCGGCGATGTGATCTATACTACGGATCGCTACGAGGTTGTGCTGCTTCCACTCGAACACCGGATTTTTTGTCGCGGCTTTTTGTTTCGGGAGCATAACAAACGCCCGAAATTCGACTTTTACAAAGCCAAGGCCCTGGGTATTCCCAACAACTTCTTCAAACTTCTGAAACAGGGCAATGAAGTGACCATGGCAGATGGACGGGTCATTCAGCCCGACCAGGTTCTGGGTGACCCGGATGATGTGATGAGCTATGCCTATTGCTCAGATACCCGGTATTTTGAGGGACTGGTGGACCACATCAAAGGTTCACAGGTCTTGTATCACGAGGCAACATTTCTGGAGAATCTGGCCGCAAGGGCCGCAGAAACATATCACAGTACGGCCAAACAGGCTGCGGCCATTGCCCGGCTGGCTGATGTTGACCACCTCTACATCGGTCATTTTTCTGCGAGATATATTGAGTTGGCTGGGCTGCTCGAAGAGGCGCGATCAGGATTTGCCCAGACGGAGCTGGCCAGGGAGGGGTTGTTGATTGACCTGAAACAGCTGAGAAAAGACGCTTTCGCAGATCGCGGGTAGTGCAGCGTTCCGAATGTTCCGGAAATTCATTATTTTGGAGAAAGAGGGTGGAAGTTTCCCCTAGGCACTGTTTGCAACATAGTATTTGCTTGTCATCGCAAGGATTTGGGGGTTCCCCGATGAATCGGGATCTTCGTATGGCAAAGAAGATTTTCGAGGAAATCGGATAACCCTAAGTTTGCTCCGAAGGCGCATCAGCCAGCAACATAACTCCCAAACGCCTGGCTGACTCAGAAGTCCGACGGTGACGAGTGAAAAAGGTTTTCCAAACAGTGCCTATACCATCCGGATGTGTATCACTTTATCTTTTCCCATTCTGATCCTGGATCTCTGTGGACCTGTTGGAGCGT
>CAZLKP010000020.1:8861-22744 GCA_964560095.1 uncultured Bacteroidia bacterium | reverse complement strand
TGCGAAATCTTTGCCACCCGCCCTCGCTCCTATCGCGAGCTGCCGCTGCGCATGGCGGAATTCGGAACTGTTTATCGCTATGAGCAGCATGGGGAACTCCACGGCCTCACCCGCGTGCGCGGCTTCACCCAGGATGACGCCCATATTTTCTGCCGTCCCGACCAGGTGAAGGAAGAATTCAAGGCGGTGATAGACATTGTGCTGTACATCTGCCGCATTCTGGACTTTGAATTTACGGCTCAGGTGTCTTTGCGCGACCCCAACAATCCGGACAAGTATGTCGGAGATCCGGCACTCTGGGATCAGGCGGAGAACGACATTCGCGAAGCAGCCAAGGAAAGGGGCCTTGAAACCGTAGAAGTAGCGGGCGAAGCCGCATTCTATGGCCCCAAACTGGACTTCATGATTCGGGATGCCCTCATGCGAAAATGGCAGCTTGGCACCATTCAAGTGGATTACAACCTGCCCAACCGCTTCGAACTGGAGTATGTAGGAAGTGATGGCGACAAGCACCGCCCGGTCATGATTCACCGAGCGCCATTTGGCTCACTAGAGCGATTCACCGCTCTGCTCATTGAGCATACCGGTGGGGACTTCCCGGTGTGGCTGGCCCCAACCCAGGCGATTGTCCTCCCTGTTTCGGAAGTGTTCAACGACTATGCCTTTGAGGTAAAACGCAGGCTGAACGAGGCCGGCTTCCGAATCGAAGTGGATGAACGCCACGAAAAAGTGGGCAAGAAGATCCACGATGCGGAAGTAGGGAAGTACCCCTACATGCTGGTTGTCGGTGAAAAAGACCTGAATGCCGATGCTGTTACCCCCCGTAAACGCAAAGAAGGCGATCTGGGCATGATGAGCCTGGAAGACTTTGTGGCTCACCTGAAAGGAGAAATCACGGAAATGCTGGCGTAGGGTTCATTCTGCAAAGGCTCCAAGCGAGGCGCTAAGGACGCAATCCTGCGTTTTTGGCGCTTTTTCCAATTGAAGATCTCCAGGTTTGTCCATCGCAAAGGATATGTCCAGGCTTTTCCCTTAGTGCTGTATCAAGTACTAAATCATGGGGGTTGCTATCCCTTTTCCCGCTTCTACCCACCATATTTTTACCAGACAAAACACTCGGCAACATCTGGCTTCATCCAGCTGAGGTTTTTTTTAATTTTTGTCCTTTATATCATCGCTTTAGGTTTGTAATTCATTCGTCAGCAGGAAAATGCAGGCCAGCCGTTGTTTTGCGACTGGTATCCCGTATATTTCGCGTGCAAATGACCTATCTATTTTATTTGTTCACTTAACAACCTTTCACTTGGCAGTAAGAAGATCGCGCGGTCCGAGGCGCCCAATGCGGAGAGAGGAGCGTCGCCACAGGATTAATCAGGAAATCAGAGCACCGAGAGTCCGATTGGCAAATGCCAAAGAACTATCGGAGGATTTTGGTGATTTGGGTGATGGAGTAGTTCCATTGTCTCAAGCGCTGCAAATGGCTAATGAGTTGGAGATGGATCTGGTGGAGATTGCCGCGAAGGCAGATCCTCCGGTCTGTAGAATCATCGAATACTCCAAGTTTAAATACGAACAGAAAAAGCGTGAAAAGCTTAACAAGGCCAAGCAGCATAAGGTAGAACTGAAAGAAATCCGGTTCGGCCCCAATACCGACGAGCACGACTTTCAGTTTAAATTGAGACATGCTGAAAAGTTTCTACAGGAAGGAAACAAACTGAAAGCCTACGTTCACTTCCGTGGAAGAATGATTGTGTACAAGGATAGAGGACGTGATGTGCTGGAAAGATTTGCGAGTGAGCTGGAAGAGTTCGGAAAAGTCGAAATGTCGCCCAAAATGGAGGGACGACGTATGATCATGATCATGGCCCCCACCAAAAAGGCTAAATAATCAGCCTATACACAAAGGCCCAACAGGTGTATGCCTGTGAATGCTGCTGCTCGTGGGCAAACATTTGCTATTGATTCTGAAACCTCCCATATCAGCTAATTATTCCACGGATATATGGGCGACCTTTGTTGAGAGTTCGGCTGGCTGGCCCAGGGGTTTGACAGGCAGTCTCACGATGAACGTGGTGCCTTTGCCCTCCTGTGACTTGATCATCATGGTTC
Organism: uncultured Bacteroidia bacterium; assembly: GCA_964560095.1. Taxonomy (GTDB): domain Bacteria; phylum Bacteroidota; class Bacteroidia; order J057; family J057; genus JANQTF01. The sequence goes on along the minus strand of CAZLKP010000020.1, from coordinate 20,635 downwards.
CCTTCAGCAAATCTACAGCCCTGGATGCTATCGCAAGCCCGAGCCCTGATCCGGGAAATTCTCCATAAGCACTACCACGATCAAATGCCCGAAAGATTCGGTTCCGATGCTCCCTCGGAATGCCAATCCCATTGTCGCTGATCATGAGGGTGATGCCACTCCTGGTTTCTTCGCAGCGAATCTGAACCAATGGGGATTCCCCTTTGCGGTGAAACTTCAATGCATTGGAAATGAGATTGGACATAATCTGGTAGATGAGGGTTTTCTGCGACCGGATAGAAGGTAGCAAATCCGCCTGGATGACAGCCTCCGTCTCTTCGATTCGCTGACCAAAGTCACGTTGCACGCGCCGGAGCTCTTCATTGAGATCAATTTCCTCCCACTGAATGGTCCCAACAGACAAGCCGGAATAAACCTCCAGATCTCGTACCATATAATTCAGGTCTTCCATCCGTTTTTGTGCATCAAGGAATGCGCGTCGGACATCCGAATTCCGGAAAGATTCAGGAAATTGGGAACGGATGAGTTCTACAAAGATCAGAAAAGATCGAATGGGCTCTTTGATATCGTGAGAAACCGTAGCTGAAAACCGCCTGAGTTCTGCGTGTTGGCGCTGGGTATCCCATTTTTCAACTTCCAACTCATTTCGTTCACGCTTCACAAATTGATAACGTTTCATCAGCAAGCCACCCAGGCCTGCCCCGATCAGGAGGAGCAGAATAGAGGTCCACAGCCAGGTTTTCCAGGTTGATATAATTTCATGTTTATGTCTCAGCAGATCATCCCGGATGGCCTTCAGGGCCCGCTCCTTTAAAAAATCATTCCGCTGGTCCAGCTCTTTGTAGAGTTTCCCATGTTCTTCTGAAGCTAAAAAGGCCGCTTCAAATTGACCGGATGCTTTATGATAGACAGAAAGATCTGAAAGAGCCTGAGACAGCAGTTCCTTGCAGCCCCCAAGCCGGGCTGCTTCCTCCACCTCTTTTGCTCTGGAAATATAGTCCGGGATGCTTGCCGGTTCCAGTTGGTATTGAGCCCAGATCATCCTCAGCTTGGTTTCCATCAACTGGCGGTCATCATCATGATTTTGAAGAATAGCATAGGCGCGATTGTAATCTTCCAGCGCCTGCCGCCATGCCTCTCGTCGTTGGTTCATCATCCCACTCTGTAGAGCAACAAAGGCAAGCGCTTTTTCCGCACCCAGCTTCTCGGCCCAATGCTTCGCTTGATCCAACATTTTTTTGGCTTCCCTATGCTTCCCCGTTTTCCCAAGCTGGTAGCTCAGGTTCACAGCCGAGTACACCATCCCGATGCTGTCTCTGAGATCAACCCGCAACTGATAAGACTTCTGGAAAAAGTCATTCGCAGCGGAATCTTCCCCTGCTTGTTGAAAAATAAGTCCAATGTTGTTATAACTGCGTGCCAGTCCAAGAGAATCATTGATATCCTCCCTGATGCTGAAAGCTCCCTGATGTTTTAGGAGGGCGTGGTCGTATTCCCCCAGATACCAATACCCTACTGCCTGGATGTAGAGAGCTTCGGCCATCCCCTTTTTGTGATTTGCCTGTTCAAATTGAAGGAAGATCCGCTTGGCAGCCCTGATGCTGGAATCCGGTTGTTCATCGGCAAGAAAATACAGCCGATCAACCTCTTTCAGCAGTTGATCCACGTTGCCTTCCGGCTGGCCAGCCAGATGTCCTGCGATGATAGCAAATCCAAAGCATACCAGGTACCTACAAAACCCCTGAATGAAATGACTCATGGTGAATAACTCTCTCAATAAACCTCCTGAACAATGCCCGATGACATCGCCTTCGATCCTATCTACCCACAAAGTTTGTATCTACCTATGGTCCAAATATAGACTTCCTGGAAGTGAGCCATTGGTATCATCCGATTCAACGGAAAGATTTTCCTGCTGAACAGCCGGGATCAATGGGTCAAATTTCAACTAACTTGTCACCAATTTTGTGCCAGTTTACTTTTTACGCAGAAAAATTATTTGGTGCCGGGAAGGATTTGCCCAATTGCGTCTTCTACCCTATGGACAGGTAACTGACAAACGTTGCCCTCACACACGTAGATTGTGGTGTCTTCTGTGACACGATCCTGCAGCAGGGGAAGGGTTTCCTCCACTCCACCAGCCAGAATGATATTCGGAAGATAAGTGCCATGGAGAGCCTCTGCAGTGTTTTTAGGCTCCTTACCGGTGATCACTACTTCGTGATGCGGGCACACCTCTCGGATCAGGCGCTGAATCCAGACGCTGTGCCAGGCAGGATGCTTCAGCACGTCTGAACGAAGCACTTTCAGCATATCCAGCGAACGGACGGAAAGGCTCTGATCCCCCAGCAAGATCCCCAGATGATGAAGGTTGTGCGCCATGACAGCATTGGAAGAAGGAATCACATCATCCTGGGTTTCCATTTTCCGGTTGATGAGTTGCTCCCCCTCGGCCATGGTGTAGAAGTACAGTCCGTTTGAGCGATCCAGAAACTGGGCATCCACCACCTCAAGATAGCCTGCGGCCATATCCAGCCAGGACTTGTCAAACGTGGCTTCATAGAGGGCAATCAATGCCTGGATAAAATAAGCATAATCATCCAAAAAACCGGGAATAGATGTTTTTCCTTCTTTGTAGTTTCTGTACAGCCGCCCATTGGTGGTCATGGTACCTGCCAGAAACATCGCGATGGTTTTGGCAGACGCCAGATATTCTTCGGTTCCAAGCGCCTTCCATGCATCCACATATCCCTTAATCATTAGGGCATTCCAGGAAGTAAGAACCTTGTCATCAAGGCCGGGTCTGATTCGTTTTTCGCGTGCTTCGAGCAGGATTTTTCGGCCTTTGCCCAGCATCTCCCTGAATTTATCCACATCCAGATTCCAGCGTTGGGCAAATTCGTCTTCCTCCTCTAGCACAAACAGGATATTGGTCTGCTCCCAGTTGCCAAAGGGATGGACATTGTAATAGTCGCAAAACAGGCGGGCATCTTCACCTAGTAAGTCTTCGATTTCATCATAACTCCAGGTGTAGAATTTTCCTTCTTTACCTTCTGAGTCTGCATCCAGGGATGAGTAACAGACACCTTCCTGCGCGGTGAGCTCCCGCTGGATGAATTCGATGCTATCCACCACCACCCTCCTGTAACGCTCTCTGCCTGAAAGCTGCCAGGCCTCGGCATAAGCCGAAACCAACTGAGCATTGTCATAGAGCATTTTTTCGAAATGGGGCACCTTCCAGAATTCATCGACGGAATACCGGGCAAATCCTCCACCCACATGGTCATAAATACCGCCGTAGGCGATTTTTTCCAGGGAAATGTTCACTGCTTCCAGCAGGTCTTCCTGGCCAAGCAGATGCCCGGCACGCATCAGGGTAATCAGATTTTGGGGGAGTGGGAATTTATTGGCGCGGGTTTTACGTCCGCCCCACTTCAGATCGAGCTGCTCCAGCCAAGATGAACAGACCTTGTCCAGATCTTCCCGGTCAAAATCTGAGGGATTATGGCTAATATCTACCGACAGTTTTTGCATGGCCTCAACGACATTACCGGCGTAATCTTCAGCCTGTTGTGGGCGCCCCGACCAGAGGTTGGCTACCTGCCGGAGAGCCTGCATCCATTGTTCTTTGCGGAAATAGGTACCGCCATACACAGGCCTTCCATCCGGAAGAGCGATGGTATTCAGTGGCCAGCCTCCTCGTCCGGTCATCAGTTGGACAGCATCCATATAGACTTTGTCCACATCGGGGCGTTCTTCTCGGTCTACCTTGATGCACACAAAGTGCTCATTCATCAGCTTCGCGACTTCTTCATCTTCAAAAGACTCGTGTTCCATCACATGACACCAGTGGCAGGCCGCATAGCCTACCGACACGATCATCAACTTATTTTCAGATTTGGCTTTGTCGAGAGCTTCTTCTCCCCAGGGATACCAGTCCACGGGGTTGTTGGCGTGCTGAAGAAGGTATGGGGAGCTTTCGGTTGCGAGACGATTGGGCATGGAGTCTTGGTTGCAGTCAAACATCAATGGAGCTGCAAGTTTCACATTGATGGGCGAAGCTGCAAACCTGCCCCCAAAAAGCAGAAGGATGTACCCGGTTTGGCACATCCTTCTTTCTATGCAGATTCCTACCTGTAATAATCCCTGCACAAGTTACCTGAACATTTCATCAAAGGTCAGGCTGAAATAGTACTGTGCCCCGATCATAGGTCCTCCATACATGGTCTGATAGGGCGTATTCAACAGATTGGAAGCCCCTAATTTTATGACTGACTTGACCTCTTCCATTCGATAGGAGAGATAGCCATCCACGACAGTGTACGCGTCGATGATTCCCTCACCGAAAGGAGATTGCCAGACATACTCATCCGACCATCTCAACGCAACGCTGAATCCGATACCACCCACAATATCCTGATTGGATAACCAGGCGGTAGCCCTGTGACGGGGAGCATTAAAGCCCGGTAAAAATGAAGGCACGTCTTGGATCGCCTCGTCGGCGTCAAATTCTGTATACGTGTAAGTGCCTTTGAGGCGATACCCACTTCGGGTTCGATACTCCACCAACACTTCTCCGCCTAAGGAAGTGATGGGGGTTTCCACGTTGGAATAGACTGCGAAGGCCCGGCCAGCCTCCAAAGAATACCCCAGGCTTCGGGTTACAAAGTCCTGATAGCGGTTATAATAGCCGCTGAGTTCAAGAAACAATGCCCCATCGATAATTCCCCGATATCCTGCCTCATAGGTTGTAATCTGTTCCTGGCTGAGAAAATCCAGCCGTAGGGGCTGAAGAACGGATGGATCAGTCCCTCCCCCAGCCAGAAAAGTCTGAACGCTGGTTAGTGTCATGAGGGTTTGATGAATGTCGCGGCCATTGATCAAATTGCCATCGGCAAGGGAATATCGATATTGGTCGATGTTATCCTGTGTGCCTCCGAGGATGACGACATCTCCAATGTCGAGGGCAATGTATGATTCCTGCGGGGAGGGATTCCTAAATCCCGTCTGGGCTGAGACGCGGAAAAAGTGCTGCTTGGCTCGATCAGGGGAAAAAACAAGCGCTCCTCTGGGGCTCACGCGTCCTTCGAAATTCTGGTTTTTGTCAAACCTCAGAGAGCCCCTGAATACCAGTCGCTCGTCGAGCCAGCTTTTGGAGGCCTGGGCAAAAGCGCCATATTCTTCCACAGGTATGATTCCATTGAAGCCAAGGGGGCCGTCATTAAACAGATTTCCTTCAGAATTGAGGAAGTACCGGCGGTAACTGATTCCTTCCTGCAAATCAAACAGCTTGATCGATTTGCCAAAATCGTACATCCCCTCGATGTGGATGAACCCAGACTTATCAATAAATTGTGATCCACCCGACAGGATGTCAGGATTTTCAAGGGTCGCATTTCTCAGCGCCTGAAAAGCCTCACTCTCTGGTCCTGGGATATCTCTATCCGCAAAATCCCGGGCCTGCTGATGATCCCCGGCCGCTATTCCCGGAATCACCCCTGACAGAGCGAAGGCATAGTCCTGTGCCCAATCCTGGGAGGATTTTAGCCCCTCCTGAATGAATGCCCCTGTACCCAGGATGGCATATGAGTCATTGGCATCCTCCTGAGAATGATAAGCCCTGAGATAAAAATTATCCCCCCGGATTTCGAACTTCTGCATCAGGTGCGCAATATTCCTTAGTGGATATACAGTGGTGTGACGCAGAATGGCATCTCCCTGAAAATAGCGCACGTCATAGGTTGCCCTGATTTGATCGTCCAGGTTGTAGTAGAGAGAGCCTCCCAACTTGATTCTGTCTGAATCATAATCCACAATATCCCGTTCTGCAATGCCGGTTCTATTGACCAGAATCACGGAGTCGGGAGCGAGTGTCAAAGGAATCTGAATTTCATCCCCGAACCGGCTCACGGCATCAAACACAGGCGAGTTTGCAGGCGTCTGAAGCAATTGATCAGCCAACGGGATGCGGGTCGGGGTGATATGAAACGACTGATCGTTTACTTCCCAATCGGTAAAACGGGAATAGCCGAGGTTGATTTTGTAGCCAAATTTACTATTCACAGGCTTGGCAAACCTCACGGCCACCTCCGTGAACGGATTCGGCGAAAGACCCGGCTGATGCGTGAGCCCTCCCTGAATGTGGGCACTTATTCCGGGATAGGTAAAGGGGTCTTTGGTAGATAAGGAGAGGATTCCGTTAAACGCGTTGGGGCCATAAAGTGCAGAGCCCGGACCCGGAACGAGTTCCACAGACCTCACATCCAGATTGCCCGGCCCGGAATTATTTCCCAGAGAATACCCGAGGCCCGGGCTGGTGAGCTCCATGCCATCAACGAACTGCAGGAAGCGCCAGTTTTGCATATCTGAAAAGCCGCGAGTGTTCAGAGATGGGAACCCAAAGCTGCCGGTATTTAGTTGCATGCCTTTGGCCAGCGCCAAGCTGGCAAATGGATCTGCCCCCGGCAGTGTCTGCCACTCCACGAGATTGATTTTATCAATTCCGGACGGAGAACTCAGCAAAGACTCCTCTACCCTTGAGGCTGAGATCACCACCTCGTTCAGCATATCGATGACCGGGGTGAGGATGAGCACCAGTTCGGTGTCAGGAGGAGAATTCAGTTTGGTGGCCAGGGGTTCAAACCCAGCACTCTCTACGGTGAGGATCAGGGGAAACTCCGATGTTGTTTCCAGCGAAAAAGAACCGGTAAAATCGCTGATCGTCCCGGATCCGGTCCCAGGAATGCGGACTTGCGCGCCAATGACCGTCTCTCCCCCCTCCTGGTCCAATACCACACCGCGGATCGTGGTCTGTGAATGCCCTTCGATGAGCGGAAAAAGACAGAGCAATACAAGCAGGAATAATAATCGCCGTTTTCTCATTTGAGCCGGAATGTAATGGGTAGAGTGTATCGAACAGGCACGGATTGTCCCTGATGTTGGCCTGGATTCCAGGCAGGCATGTTTCTCACCAGTCTGAGGGCTTCTTCGTCGCATCCGAATCCGATGCCACGAGCCAATTGGATCTTGTCCAGGCTGCCATCTGCATTGACCACAAACTGGACATAGACCTTGCCTTCCACTTCGTTTTCCCGGGCCTGTGCCGGAAACTGGGTCTGAGCTTCGAGGTAAGACTTCAGTGCATTTGGGCCTCCTGTAAAGGACGGCATCACTTCAGCCAGATCAAGGGGAGCTGGAGGAATAGGTCGCTCAGTTTCCCCTTCATCGGGTGCTTCGACCAGCGTCTCTTCTGGTGTTGGTGTGGGAGATGTAGGTGGTGCAGGAGGCAGGTCAGCCACTTCGGGATCTGGAGCAGAATTAGGACTGGCCATTTCTGTATTCGCAGCAGATGCCAGATTCGCCGCCTCTTGTTCGACAGGATCGGGCGTGGAGATCGGACGCTCCCCAATTGTGATATTGCTTGCCAAGGAAGCCCCACCACCTGTAGCATTCATTGTTTTGATGGAAATCCGATAGGTGCCCGGAGATTCATAGGTGTAGGAAAATCGTTTCCCAATGTTGCGGGTTTCCCCGTTTCCAAGATTCAGCTCATACTGGAAATTGGGATCGTAATTGTCGATATCAAACGTAAGTGCTTCACCCGCCCGATTATTCCCGGCAATCCGTAGATCAGCCACTTCAGCCTCAGAAATCGGGCTTGCATTCTCTGGCAGGGTTATCCTCTCCACATCCTCAACTGGTTGCAAAACAATCTGATCTGTTAGCGGCATATCTTCCAGGTCTTCAAAACTCTCGAGATCTTCCTGGATTAAGTCTTCCACAGGATCTGAGGGCTCGACCACAACATTGGAAGAAGCGGACCCGGGAGAAACGAGATTTGTCACATCTGATATGGTTGGTTCTCCAGCCCACTTCGGATACTGGACAAAAGCCCATATCAGGACGGCCATCATCAGCGTCGCGCCAATGGGAATCAGAATTTTTTTCATGGTAGAAGACTCCGGGTGGTTGGTGGGACCAGGCAATGCAGAGACTGGTGCCAAACGGGATTTTTCACGGCACCATTCTATGGCCTCGTGAAGAGCATCGGAAGAGTAGGTTGGATTGGGATGGGGAAATCCCAGTGCCCCTTCGTATTCCTGCGCAGCCTCGGCCCATTGCTCAGCGTCAGTTGCCTGCTCTGCCCGTTGAATATGCATCTCATGGGCTCGAGCCCGATGACAGAGGATCCTAGTCTCTTCCAGTGAATGAAAGTCCCAATTCCTGACATTCACAGGGAAATTCCGCATCTCAGCAATGATCTCCAGCGCCTGTTCCCACTGTTGCTGATCCAGGGCAGTTTGCAGGCGCTCGGTTGCATCCCTGGCGCGTAACTGAATCCTTGCTCTTTGAAGTTTTGTCTCTAATTCTTGTCTATCTACCAGATAATCCGGCCTGTGAAGATCAAGAGCCTTGAGTAGGTCATCCTCTGCCTCTTCCCAGCGTTCATGCTGGAGTGATTCCTGCGCATGGTGATAATGAAACAAATATTCGTTCAGAGCGGGTAATTCATCCTCTATCTGATCCAGCAAAGCCCTGATCCTCCCCTGTAAGCGACTGACTCCTTTTTGGCGCTTCAAGGAAAGCAAAGATTTCATCACCTCCCGATCTCCGGCAGCGAGCCAGCCCTGCAACTCTGTCAGTGCTTGCTCGGGATGCGCCGAAAGATGTTCACGGAAATATCTAAGTGTTTTTGACATAGACCTCTACTTTTCGGGAGACAGCAGGTGGACGTTTACAGAGAAAGGTTGTACGTAATAGCGGAATATTTCCCCTATTTCAAAGATGTTGATTCCTGCTAAGGCATCATTTACTTCCTCCCCAAACCATGTATTATTACACGCGAATGGTTTCGTATATGGTATGAATGGAAATCTGTTTTGTCAGAGAATGACGGAAAATCGTCAATATTTACTACGTTGATCGAAATAATTATTCTCGTGGTCTTCTCCCGAAAAATTGAGAACCAAATATGTACCAGAACTCCTTTGATCTTGGGTAGCTCATCAAAACCAATATCCTGCCAATCCTATCCTTTGTTGAGGTTGGCTACTGTCCCCCGATGGGTGGTGGATAAACAGTAAGAAAAGGAGATCTCAGGGGAGAAGAGGGCATATTCATCTTTGACGGAATGATTTTAACCGGCGAGCTTTCGTTGTGAAGCCGATCTAGAGCCGTCACGAGGTAATACACAGGCGCTGCAGCAGGCTCCTGGTCCAGAAACACGGGAGAATCGGTTACCCCAAGCACCCTGTCGGGACGACTCAAATCTTCCTCCTCCCCGGCCGGAAAGCGATAAACCACATACCTGGTGGCTGTGTCGCCATCCGAAGCAGGTTCAGGCGGCGCCCAGGAAAGGAGTACCTGGGTAAGTTGAATTCTTCCTTCAGCATCCTTCACAGGTGCAGGTGGAACCGGGTCCTTCCATGGCATCGGGGGAATCAGAGCAGGATAGCGGTGATACTGGGTTCGCAGGAGATCTTCGACCCCATGGGGGTTGTTGACAAACGAGCCTGCACTGTAAAACACACCTCCGTGAATTCTCCCTTGCTGCATTCGCCGCATGGCCAACTGGGTAGGCAACTGTGACGGGTTTTCCCAATATCGCGATTGATCTTCCTTGAGCTTGAAAGCAGCATGGCCCACATACACGTGTCTGCCGAAGGCATTGTCTGCCCACCAGGGCAGCAAGTCGGAATAGTTGGCATAGGGATGCTCTGTGCTCCAGTACAACTGTGGCGCTACATAATCGATCCAGCCCTTGACGAGCCAGAAGCGCACATCGGCATGAAGCATATCGTAGGCCGTGTAACTGGAGGTGGTACGGGATCCTCGCGGATCATCGCGTTTATTCCGCCAGATCCCAACCGGGCTAATTCCAAATTTTACCCAGGGCTTCACAGCCCGGATGGAATCGCTAAGCTGCTCAATAAACAGATCCAGATTGTGGCGCCGCCACTCGTGAATATCACCATAGCCGGTTCCAAAGGCCCGGTAGGTGACAGCGTCGCCGACAAATGGCTCTCCGGCCTGTTCGTAGGGGTAGAAATAATCATCGAAGTGAATCCCGTCAATGTCATAATTGTTGACAACTTCCATGATCACATTCACGAGATAGTTTCTCACTTCCGGCAAGCCGGGATTCAGGTAGGTTCGCTCTCCATAGTCAAAGCACCATTCTGGCTTGGTGAGGGCAACATGGTTCTGCACCACCGAACTAAACCGCTTGTGTGAAACGGCCCGGAAGGGATTCATCCAGGCATGGAATTCCATGCCGGCCTGGTGGCTTTCCGCCACCATGAATTGAAGCGGGTCGTAAAAGGGCTCGGGTGCCTGTCCCTGTTTTCCGGAAATAAATTCAGACCAGGGAACCAACTGGCTTTGGTAAAACGCATCGCCACTGGGCCGCACCTGAACGATGAGGGCATTCATCCCGTTCTCCTTCTGCCTACGGATCAGATCCTGAAATTCAGCCTGCTGGTCTTGAGCCGATAGCCCTTTGGCCGATGGCCAGTCAATATTGTGGAAAGTGGCCACCCAAACAGCCCGAAACTCTCGTTTGGGAGGAGCCGGCGGCGGATCAATCGCACAGGCCAGCAAGGGCAACAGCATCAGGATTCCCAACTGGGCGGGTCGATAGGATAGCAAGGACATGAGAAGAGACTGGACAGTCATCGGGCGAACATGGATTTGCCTCAGCATCTGAGGCATGAACAACATACCATTTTTCCAGGGCAAATACCTTACCGTATATCTAAACGGTCTCAATTTCGTTACAAGCATGGGGCAGGGTTACCTGAACCGGACCGAAGTGGCATTTTGAGAAACATTTCATCAAAATAGCTAGACGTTTCAACCACCGGCGCCCATCTTTGTCCATGAACAAGCAAATAATTGACTTCTATGAAATCATCATCCATTGCATTCAGTCTGGGCCTCATGATTGGATTGGCCGGTGTGGCTCACGCGCAGCTGGCTGTGCCGACATTTTCTTTCACAGACCTTGACGGAAACGTCTTTCGATCTGAGCAGCTCGACGACAATCGTTCGGCCCTGATCATCTATTTTGATCCGTGGTGTGAGCATTGCCATCAACAGGCTGAATGGATTTCGGCGCTACAGGAGGGTTTTCGGGATGTGCAGGTGTTGTTTATCACCTTTGAGCCGGAGCAGGAGCCCATCCGGGATTTTCGCCAGCGACATTTTTCCGGAAGTGGCTGGGACAATGTCACATTTCTTCAGGACCTTGATTTTCAGTTTGAAACCTACTTTGGCTACACCGACGATCCGCTGTACATCTATTGTTTCCAACCCAACGGAAGCGAAGGAAAATACTTCGGCGAGGAACAACGTGTAGAGGTTTTGCTAAATTATTTATAACTTGCTGATATACTGAGAACTGACCCATGAGTCTGAAAGCGACACTTAATGAGGATTTGAAGACTGCCATGCGCAGCAAAGATCAGGCAGCCTTGCGCACAATCCGATCCATCAAATCCGCGATTCTTCTCGCCGAAACAGAAGAAGGAAAAAGCGGTCAGGAGCTTTCGGAAGCTGATGAGCTGAAAATCCTGACCAAAGCAGCCAAGCAGAGAAAAGATTCTGCCGACCAATATCAAGCCAATGGCCGTGATGACCTGGCCCAGGCTGAGCAAGAAGAGCTGGAAGTCATTGAACGCTACCTTCCCAAAGCCATGAGTGAGGAAGACCTACAAGAAGCGGTGAAAACCCTGGTAGAAGAGCTGGGGGCTTCCTCAATGAAGGACATGGGCAAG
>CAZLKP010000020.1:8202-8851 GCA_964560095.1 uncultured Bacteroidia bacterium | reverse complement strand
GGCTTCTCAGCGGTTCGCTGGGAAAGCCGATGGCAAAACCATATCCGGCATTGTGCGCAATATTCTGTCTCAGGCATAATGATTGATCCATGGAATCCTCCGAATTTGTCCTCAATCCACTCGATCTCATCCTTGCGGGCGCCATCATTTTTGGTATGTACCGAGGCGCCACCAAAGGATTTTTGCCGATGAGTAACCGGGTGATCACCATCATCCTCTCGATATTGGCTGCATTGAACCTTCGTCACCTTGCACAGAGTCTCTACCTCGACTACCTCAATCTGCAGGTCGATGCTCAGGTGCTTTCGCTTATTAGCTTCGCGACAGCATTCACCGTGGTGTACATCCTGGTGTCAACAGCCCTGGGGGCCGTGACCAACGGCCTCAAGAAAATGAATATCAAGATCGATAATGCCCTGGGGGCCCTGTTTGGTGGGGTCGTCTCCGCACTGGTGCTGAGTGTGTCCCTGATTCTCCTCGCCAATTTTAATTTCCCGACACATGAGCATAAAAAATATTCGATGCTCTATGATCCAGTGAAAAACTTCTCCGCCTATGCGCTGGGAATCGGTCAAGATGCGCTGAAAAAAGCCAACCAGCAAATCAACCGCATCGGCATCGGCCAGCCACAAGCTAGCCCGGAACCCTC
>CAZLKP010000020.1:0-8192 GCA_964560095.1 uncultured Bacteroidia bacterium | reverse complement strand
AAGGGGATCCGTTGAGGATTTCAGCCTATCGGCCTTATGTATGTATGATTCTTGTGATCGACAATTACGACTCCTTTACCTTTAATCTGGTAGAACTCATCCGGAGACACACAGCGGTGACAGTCGTCAAAAACGATGAGGAGGATACTGATCTGCTGATGCAATTGCCATTGCGTGGATTGCTCCTGTCTCCTGGCCCGGGCACACCTACAGATAGCGGTATTTCCGCATCGTTCATGACTCGATACAAAGAAAAGATCCCGATTCTGGGGATTTGTCTCGGGCACCAGCTACTTGCTCAGATGTTTGGAGCCGAAATCATCAAAGGCCTTCAACCCATGCATGGCAAAACCTCTGAGATCCACCATAATGGCCAGGGGTTGTTTGATGGCATCCCCGACCCGACAACGGTGATGCGTTACCATTCGCTTATTGTGAATTCCGACAACCTGCCTCCTGATCTGACCGTTACAGCACTAAGCGCTGACGGCGAGATCATGGGAATGAGACACAAATTCTATAATTTAGCTGGGGTCCAGTTCCATCCTGAATCGATTCTCTCAATCCATGGGGAGAAAATGATCCAAAACTGGATTTCTCAATTACCCAAGAAAGGTCCAACCTCTTATTTATGACCCCTGAAATCAAAACGCTGGAAGGTTTCCAATATGTGGAACGTGGAGAAGGTCCGGTCCTGATGCTACTGCACGGGCTGTTTGGTGCACTGAGTAATTTTCAGGGTGTGTTTGATGCCTTTAGCCCCCATTACAAAGTCATCATTCCACTGCTTCCGATCTATGAAAAATCCCATGCCGATGCATCTGTGGATGGGCTCACTAGCTACCTGGAAGAATTTGTGGAGGCGAAAGGTATTAAGAAATCTGTCCTGCTTGGTAACAGCCTCGGTGGACATATTGCTCTGGTGTACACGCTTCGAAACCCGGAAAAAGTGACATCCATGATCCTTACCGGCAGCTCAGGGTTGTTTGAATCCGGCATGGGCTCCGGATTCCCCAAACGGGGATCCTACGATTATATCAAAGAACGGGTCGAATATACTTTCTACCATCCGGCAACGGCGACGAAAGAACTGGTCGATGAAGTCTTTGGAATCGTTGGCAACAATTTCAAAACTTTGCGCATTCTGCGTATTGCTAGATCAGCGCAGCGACACAACATGCGTGAAGATGTGGCCCGTATTCAGGTTCCAACCCTACTGATCTGGGGACTGAATGACAATATCACCCCGACCCATGTGGCTCACGAATTTGACCGCCTGATCCCCAATACAGAGTTATTTTTTATTGATTGTTGTGGCCACGCCCCAATGATGGAACAAAGCAAAGAATTTAATCGTATCGTTTCCCGGTTCCTCCAAAGACATGAACAAGTGATTGCCTAGCATACATGATCGTTTCTGAACTCATCTCCGACTATGTGCCCTCAATAACATCCGGCGACTCTGTGACAAGAGCCCTGGACTGGATGAATGAGTTCAAGCTGAGCCAGCTCCCTGTCGTTGATGCCGGGATTTACCAAGGACTCATCACAGAAAACGATATATTGGATGCAGATACCCTCGACACCACCATCGGCGATATCCGGTTCAGCGGTTGGGATTCTGCATTCATTCACGAGGGCAACCACCTTTACGATGCGCTGGACCTCATGGTCAACCTGAAGCTGGAGGTTTTGCCTGTCCTGGAGGAGGGCAACCTGTATCTGGGCGTCATCACATTCAGGGAGTTCGCCCCTTATCTCGGTCGGCTATTTGCCGTGCATCAGCCCGGAGGCATCATGGTACTAGAAGTGCCCAGAAACGGATATTCTCTCTCTGAAATCGGACGTATCACGGAATCAGAAAATACCAAGGTCCTGTCTTTGTATCTCTGGGCCCATCCAGGCGGACAAGTAGTCTGGGTTACGCTCAAGCTCAACGCCGAAGACCTCAGCCGGGTCACCGCCGCCTTTGAACGATTTGACTACAACATCATTCGCACCTACAACAAAGTGGAGCCTATCGATGACTACCGTCAGAACATTGATGCGCTGATGAAATACCTCAATATGTAGGCCGGCCTATGACCAGAGAGGCTTTTTTTCTGCTTGCTCTGCTGTATCTCTTCTGGCCGGGAATCCTTCCTGCCCAGGATCCCATGCGTATCCTCACCATCGGGACCATCGCGATCGAAGGCGCAGAGAAAACGCGCCACCAGGTCATCCTGAATGAAATGGTCCTACTTCTGGGAGATTCCATCTCAGCCGATCAGGTGGAAGCAACCCTGCAACGCAGCGAGCAGAATATCTACAACCTGGCTCTGTTCAATGAAGTGACCATTGAGTCCTACGAGTTACATGGTGAACTCCATTTGATCGTCAAAGTGACCGAAAGATGGTACCTGTTTGGATCGCCCTACCTGCAGGTGGAAGAGCGAAACAGCTACGACCTGGTGGAAGCGCTCACAGCGCTGGACTTTCACCGTCTGGTGTATGGCGCCTCCGTCGAATGGCGCAACATCACCGGACGGAATGAAACCCTGTTCTTTTTCGGTCAGTTGGGATTTTCGCAACGCCTCCGGCTGGACCTCATCCTCCCCACCCTTTCGCGAAACCGCATTGGCCATCGTCTGGGCATCGGATTTCGCAACCAACATGAAATCATCATTGGTACCGAAAACGGCCGAGCCCAATGGCGAAGGGTAGAAACAGAACCCTTGATTCGGGTGTGGAACGGGTACATTGGCGCTAGAAGGAGAATAGGGCTGTATAAAACCCTCTATGCCCGCCTCAGTTATGACCACATCCGAATGTCGGATAGCCTGTATGCGTTTTCCCTCGAAAACCAAGCGCCCGGCACCCTCACATCCGCTGACGGTTTGGAGTATTATCCCAGCCTCACAGTACAGTTTTTCGAAGATCAGCGGGATTACCGGGGCTTTCCACTCAGTGGATGGAAATATCAACTGCTGGGAAGATGGTCTGGCATGATCTCTGGCGTATCAACCACCGGGTTTGGGAAAATCGGTGCGACCTGGGCGCATCACCTGCCGATCGGTCAGCGGTTCAATTTTTCCTACGGCACTCAGCATCTCTTTAGTATTGGAGACTCTATTCCATTTTTTGCGAAAAGCTTCCTGGGCATTTCCCAGTCCGAATTTATTGGAGTCAGCACGAACCTGCGGGGATATGAGCCCTATGCGATCAGCACGACATACATGGGAATTTTCAAAACCGAATGGAAATACGCCATTATCCCCCGGCAAATTCTTCATTTTGAAGAAATTCCTTACCGCAGGTTCCAGGATCTGCAGATCGGGCTGTATCTTTCGATGTTTGCTGATGTCGCATATCTCCGCGACGAGGCTTTCAATGGAGTCGACCAGACCATGCATCGGCAGCTACTTTCGGGCTACGGTGTCGGGTTGAATGTCATCGGGTTTTATGATATGTTACTCCGGGTCGAATACACCAGAAACCATCTCAACCAGGGAGGATTGTACTTCCACACAGACCTGCAGAACAAATGAATATTGCAATCTTCGGCCGCATCACGGATAATACAGACCTGCAGGTGCTTCGTCATTTTTTCACCTGGCTGGTTGATAAGAACATCCAGGTCACCTTGTATCAGAAATATGCACAGCAGCTCTTCGAGCTGATCCCGGAGGTGTTGTCACCTGACAATACCCAGGTTTTCACCCAAAAGGAAGAACTGGACAATTGCAAGTTTCTCTATTGCTTTGGGGGAGACGGCACTGTGCTTGAGGCTGTGCGCTTCACAGGCAGAACGGGCAAGCCCATTCTGGGCGTCAATTTCGGGCGACTAGGCTACCTCACTAGCATTAATCAGTATGAGCTCATTCAGGCTACCGAGGAGCTGATGCGCGACATGTACCGGATAGATCCCAGGGCGCTGCTTTCTGTTGTCAGCGACCCGCCTGGCCTCTTTGGTGAAAACCCCTATGGCATCAATGACCTAACCATTCACAAGGCCAACAGCAACGAGATGATCACGGTGCATGCCTACATCAACGGGGAGTTTCTCAACTCCTACTGGGGCGATGGCCTGATTTTGGCCACACCCACCGGCTCTACGGCCTACAGTCTCAGTTGTGGGGGCCCGATCATTTTTCCCAGCTCTGCTGCCTTTGTCGTGACACCGGTCGCTCCACATTCGCTCACCGTCCGCCCCGTTGTCATACCCGATGACTGGGTTGTTTCGTTTGAAGTTGAGAGTCGGTCTGGCGTGGCAATGGTAGCTCTGGACACGCGCACCGAGCTGGTAAAGGCCCGGACTTCCATTGCTATTCGCCGGGCAAATTTTAAAATCAGGCTGCTCCGTATGTCAACCACCAAACACGTCGATAACCTTCGCAGGAGCCTGATGTGGGGGCATGACAACCGGAATTAGGGTATCAATGCCGTTCGGACATATGAGTACAAAACATTCGAGATGCGTAAGTACTGGGTGGAAAATGATTTTCGAATTTTCGTAGTACTGACCAAATTGGCATGCAGTTGTTTTCCTCAATATTCTTATTTATCGAGCAAACCATCTACTTCAACATTCTTCACGTTGGTTTTGTATCGGGCCTATACTTAATTTGGCCTCCGTTCGTTACAATAGCACCGTTGGTAGAATCACCAATAATTGCCTAATTCATTCGATTCATGAAGTTGTTGAAAACCAGCTTGATCCTGTGCCTGCTTCTGTGGGGAGCCATCGGCGCCCAGGCTCAGTACAGATATGGCTATTTTAAGGTCGGGGTATCTGCAGGACCAACCCATTATCTGGGGGATCTTGACGATGACTTTGCCCTTAAATTTACCAAACCCGGCTTCGGTATCCAGGGTTCCTACCGCTTCAATCCCTTCATGACAGCCAGACTGGGCTTTTATCAGGGATGGATAGGTGCAACGGACGAAGCATCCAATGACCTGCCCAGAAACCGTCGAAACCTAAGCTTTCGCTCCCCGGTGACCGAGGGTAGTTTCACGGTGGCTTTCGACTTTTTGCCGACCGATCGGCAGTATGCCTATCGGCCCATTTATACACCCTATGTGTTTGGTGGCATTGCCCTGTTTTCCTTCAACCCACAAGCACAGCTCAACGGACAGTGGTACGAGTTGAAGCCGCTTGGCACAGAAGGGCAGTTTCTCCCCGATCCCGACGGACGCTACCCGGAGCCATACAGGCTCACCCAGGTTTCGATTCCTATGGGTGCAGGTGTGAGATTTTCGCTTTCCAAAAAATTCGATTTGGAATTCGAGACCGGGTTTCGAAAAACCTTCACCGACTATCTCGATGATGTGAGCGGGCGTTATCCTGATCTGGAAGCCTTGCGCGCCCAGAATTCGGTGGCAGCGCTGCTTTCTGACCGTATTGATCTGGCTCAGTATCCTGATGGAGCTGCCACGATTAATGGTATCCGCGGCGACCGTACCCAGCAAGACTGGTATATTTACACCAATGTGAGGATCAGCTTTATTCTCGATTGGGTAAGATGCCCGCAATTCAGATAAGTGTTCACAACCTGAACCAACAAAAATTCAGCCTTCCGCCATCCGGTGGAAGGCTTTTTTCGTTTCTCTTCTTCATGCATGCAACCGCACCGGAGAAATTTGCCTCTTATGTGTAAAGCCTGGTGGCGCTCATTTTGCCTTTTTGTTGCCTACGTTCTTTGATTACCTTTGTAAATCTTTGATGGGCAGGTACCTGCTTGCTACCTGCTGACCACCGGATCGCCCCTATGGCAACGAAAGAAGATATTCAACTCAACAAGCTGCCGCAGCACATCGCTGTGATCATGGATGGAAATGGCCGATGGGCCAGAAAACGCGGAAATATGCGCGTTTTTGGCCATAGAAATGCCATCAAAGCCGTGCGTGATACAACAGAGGCCGCTGCCGAACTGGGGGTGTCACATCTGACGCTATACGCCTTTTCCACAGAAAACTGGAATCGGCCCAAAGCAGAAGTGGATGCGCTCATGAGGCTCCTGGTCGAAACCATCGGAAAGGAGACCTCCACCCTGATGGACAACGATATTCGGCTCAATGCCATCGGACACCTGGAACGGCTGCCAGGCAACTGTGGGAACCAGCTTCAGGAGACCATCGACAAAACCAAGGGAAATCAAAGAATGACCCTGACACTGGCCCTGAGCTACGGAGGCCGATCCGATATTCTGGAAGCTACCCGAAAACTGGCCCTACAGGCGAAAACAGGCGCTATTGACCCGGATCAAATCGGAGAAGACCTGTTTAGCCAGGCCCTCAGCACCGCTGGCATGCCTGACCCAGAACTCCTGATCCGGACTTCCGGTGAATTTCGGATCAGCAACTTTCTGCTGTGGGAAATTGCCTATGCAGAACTATACATCACCGAAACGCTCTGGCCTGACTTCAGGAGAGAGCACCTGTATGAAGCCATTGTTGATTATCAACGAAGAGAACGTAGATTCGGAAAAATCAGCGAACAAATTCAGTCCTGAGTTTATGAAACAATTGTTGTTGAGCTGGTTGACTTGTCTGATGCTCGTACCTGTATTTGCCCAGGTGGAGCTCGATTATGACAACCCAGAAACATATCTCCTTGCCGGCCTTGAAGTAGAAGGCGCTGAATACAGCAACAAGGATGCACTGATTGCACGAAGTGGGCTGGCCGTGGGAGAGCCCGTCACCATCCCCGGCATGCAAATCTCTGACGTCATCAAACGCCTCTGGAATGAGAATCTCTTTTCGGATGTCACTGTGCGGATCGATAATGTCGTCGGCAACAAGGTCTTTCTGGTCATCGAAGTGGTCGAACGGCCGCGCATATCCCAATTCAGCTTTGAAGGAATCAACAAAACCCAGGCTGATGATCTTCGGGAACAGATCAATTTTATCCGCGGGACGATTCTCACCGAATCCAAAAAACAATCAGCGACCCGAATCATCCGCAACTACTTTATCGAAAAAGGCTTCTACAACACGAGCATTGATATCAATGAAGAAACGGACAAGATCATCCAGAACGGGGTGTTGGTAACCATCAATATTGATAAAGGCGATCGGGTAAAAATTGCCGAACTGCGGGTAGTCGGGAATGAAGCATTCTCTGACAACAAAGTCCGGAGCAAACTCAAAAAGACTAAGCAAAAAACCTGGTACCGCTTCTGGAAACCCTCCAAATACATCCCTAAGACTTACGAGGAAAACAAGGAAGAAGTCCTGGCCTTTTACAATGAAAACGGATACCGGGATGCGATTATCGTGCGTGACACTGTCTATTCGGTGAGCGAAGACGAGATCATCCTGGAAATGGAAATCGATGAAGGAACACAGTATTTTCACCGGAACATTTCCTGGTCGGGCAACTACAAATATAACTCCGAAATCCTGGAGGCTGTGTTGGGCATCAACGAAGGAGATGTGTATAGCCGATCCAAGATTGATCAGCGCCTGTTTGGCGATCCCAATGGCTCGGATGTGAGTTCCCTCTATCTGGACGATGGGTATCTGTTTTTCGATATCAATCCAGTGGAGGTCGCCATTATCGGAGACTCTATCGACCTAGAAATGCGGATCCAGGAGGGCCCTCAGGCCAATGTGAGGAAGGTTCCCATCGAAGGGAACACCAAAACCAGTGACTTTGTCGTTCGGCGCGAGCTCCGTGTCTCGCCTGGGCGGAAGTTCAGCCGGTCAGAAATCATCCGTTCGCAACGGGAGATTCTCAACCTGAACTATTTCGACCAGGAAAACCTCGGGATCAATCCAGTTCCAAATCCACAAGACGGCACGGTGGACATCACATTTTCGGTGGAAGAGCGGCCTTCTGATCAGTTGCAGCTGCAAGGCGGCTGGGGGGGTCAGTTTCGCGATCCGCAAACCGGACAGGTAATTGCCGGCGGATTTGTGGGTACCGTGCAGCTGGCTTTCAACAACTTTTCGAGTCGTCGTATGTTTGAGCCGGGTGCATGGCGTCCTGTTCCTTCCGGGGACGGGCAGCGGGTAAGCCTGGCTGTCCAGATGAATGGCGTGGGCTACAAAAACTTTGCCTTCTCCTTCCTGGAGCCCTGGCTGGGTGGCAAGCGCCCCAACTCTCTGGGTGTCAACACCAACTATCAGGTGATCCAAAATATTCGCTCCACCTATCGGTTTAACCTGCTGAATACCTCGCTGGACTATGGCCGGAGGCTGAAGTTTCC
>CAZLKP010000019.1:9718-23371 GCA_964560095.1 uncultured Bacteroidia bacterium | reverse complement strand
GGCCGGAGACTCCTCAAAGGGGATGGGCAGTTCACCTATGACAGCAGCCAATCGCCGGAAGGATTTTTGCAACACGTAAAAGGACAACAGCACCGCGACAATCTCACCGAGATTGTGAATGATCTGCAGGAACAAGGTGTGAAATTTCGCCTAAAAACGGTGAAGCGTCGCTCTTACTATGAAATCATTCGTGAATGCGAGCAGGGATCCTATGATATGGTTATTATGGGGTCTCACGTCAACCATGGCTTGAAACGGATGTTTGTCAACCCATTAGCCAACCTCATTATCGGAAATGTCAATGCGCCTGTCTTCGTCGTTCCTGCGACCAGCAATTACTATGACATTCAGCACATCACCTACGCTGTAGATCTGTCCGAATATGATCCGACGGTGATTCAACAGGTGAAAACCATCGCCAAGATGTTTGATGCCAAGCTCAGCATTACCCATGTAAATGTAGAAACAGAGCCGCAGCATAAGGAGCAGTATCAGAAGTTTCTGGAGCAGACTATTTCAGATACCATTGACTATCCGAAAATCTATTACAAATTTTTCGACCATGCCGACCCGCTCGGTGGGATCGTGAAGTTTGTAGATCTGAACAATAGTAACCTTGTCGCGATGATCAACCGGAAAAAATTTTCCTGGAAAGACACATTCTCCGATAAGAGTTTGACCCGGAAAATCGCAGAAAAAGTATCTGTTCCGATCCTCGCCTTTCACAAATAGGATGATCTCTCTGCCTGATATGTAGAAAGTGGCGGCCTTGATGAGGTCGCCATTTTTTATTCGGGGTGTTCAAAGCCTTCGGGAGGCACAAACCAATTTTTGTAGTCCCAGGGACCAGTATCCCCGGGACGATCTTCTTCCAGCTCCCAGCTGTATCGTTTCTTCGGTGGCCCTTTTTTCCGGAAGTACCAGGCCATCACCACACCAGCCAGCCCTCCAAACAGATGCGACTCCCAGGAAATGCCCGGTTGCCCCGGAAAGACACCCCACACCATACTGCCATAAAACATCGCAACCACAAGGGAAAGGGCCAAGGCCCGCACATCTTTTCGGAATGCCCCACTGAAAAACAGGAAAAATGCCAGCGCATACACTACCCCACTAGCACCCAGATGCAGCCCTCCGGATGCCACAATAAAGGTCCATAACCCCGGTGCAATGAAGCTGGTCAGCAATACCTGTTTCTCGATATCGGGATAAAACAGACGGAGACCCACCGTGAGAAAAAACAGGGGCGGTAAATTACTGAACAAATGCTCCCAGGATCCATGTAGAAAAGGAGCAGTCAGAATGCCATACCATTGGGACCAGTCGCGGGGCCGCAGGGCATAGGGCTTGAGCTCCACTAGCCCCAGTAGGTCGGGAATCGAAATCAGACACACCAGACCACTGATCAGCAGAGGGAGAGAAAGCAGGTAATGAATAGAAAATCTGGTCTTATTCATGAGATCTGCTGTTGTAAACGAGATTTGACCAAAGTAAGTTGGGGCGATGTTGACAGTAAATCAACTTTCAGTCACGTATCCGGGCGCTTCCATACAGTCAGCTGCCAGCAAGGAAGCCGTTCGCTCAGTGTCCTTCGGGCTGGGGGCGGGTAGCACCACCGTTTTGCTGGGCCCCTCCGGAAGCGGGAAGAGCAGCATCGGTCTGGCGCTGGCTGCTTTGTTGCCGCCAGGCACAAGCACATCTGGCCATGTTTGGATGCAGGCATCCAAAGAAAAACAAGACCTTCTGAGGCTCAACAGCACCCATCCGCGAATCGCCTGGGTCGCTCAGGGCGCTCAGCAGGCCCTTTCCCCTACCCGAAGCATACGCAGCCTCCTGCAAGAGTCGCTTTCCTTTCACCAAGTCAGCCAGAAATCCAATCACCCGGTGTTTATAGAATCGCTGGCCCATGACCTCGACCTACAGTTAGCGTTACTTGAGGCATTTCCCCATCAGCTGTCCGGTGGGCAGCGCCAACGTTGCCTTATCGCCCTGGCCCTGTGTAAAAATCCTTCCTTGCTGATCGCAGATGAGCCCACCACCTCTCTTGATATTTTGGCCGCAGCCAAGCTTCTGGATTTGCTCCGCTCTATTCAGGAAAAACGACAACTAGCTCTGCTGTTCATCACCCATGATCTCCGGATCTGCGCACAGCTCCAAGCACACACGCTCTACCTCCGCGAAGGGCAGATTCTCCAGGAAGGTGGCTTTGAGGAGCTGTTGGGGCAAGCTGATTCTCCCCTTAACCAGATCCGGAACCACTGGTCCCGGATTCATCATATCCCTTTCCCGGATAACCCTCCCCCACTGGTGAGTCTCCGACAGGTGTTTGTCTCTTATGAAGCACGAGGCGGGATGTTTGCCCGCAAACAATCAGTCAAAGCGCTGAATAACGTTTCTCTTTCACTTCAGCAGGGAGAATCTGTAGGGATCTTTGGCGAATCTGGAAGCGGCAAGTCTACCCTCGGAAAGGTCATGTGCAGCTTGCTGCCCTATAAGGGAGACATTCAGTGGCACGGAGACATTGGGATGGACAAGCCGGCCAAGCGCGTACAACTGATTTTGCAGGACTCCTATTCGTCTTTACATCCCCGGTTCAGCGTCAGGAAGATCCTCAAAGAAATCCTGCGGATTCATCAACCAGAAAAAACCAATCAGCAACACCAGCAAATTGCTGTTGAATTCCTGCGGTCTGCCAGGCTGGACGAGAGCTATCTGGACAAATTCCCGTCAACCCTAAGTGGTGGGGAGCGCCAGCGCGTTGCCATAGCCAGAAGTCTGGCTATTCAGCCATCTTTGCTCATTCTTGATGAAAGCGTGTCTTCCCTTGATCCTGAGATCCAACACGAGATCCTGACGGTTATCGTGGATTTGGCCCGGAAGACGGAGATGACCTTGATGGTCATCAGTCACGACTACCGCATCATCAGGCAATTGTGCCACCGGGTCATCGTGCTAAAAGATGGCCATAACATCGAATCCTTCTCCGTAGCTGATGCCGAACATCAGCATCAGCATCATCCCCACACAAAACGCCTTCTGGAAGCTCAGAACGTCCCTATTGAATGAGCAGCCTCCGACTTATTGACTGACCATCTACATAAACCATCACCAGATAAACACCTACTGGCCAGTCTCTGGTTTCCAGCGTCCAGGTGCTGAAGCGACCATCCAAAGGGGCGGATTCCCACAACGTTTTACCCTGAATATCCATCACGGCTGCACGTGTCGATGCAGAGTGATTGAGCTGAATATCTATCCGAACGACATCACGTGTCGGATTGGGATTGAGCATGAATGCCTCAATGCCAAGCTGACCTTCGATGTTGGTGGACACTTCTTCCACAGTTCCCGTGCCGTTGGTCTGACACGCCTGATCATCTGTCACAGTCACAGCGTAATCCCCAGCTTCCAGTCCGGTGATGGCTTGAGAAGAAGACGTGAAGTTGTTGGGGCCGGTCCAGGCAAATGAATACGGTTGAGTTCCTCCTCCCACAATGGCTTCAGCCTCCCCATTTGGGGTGCCGGCCGAGTCGGTGTTGGGAGAGGTTTCTATCTCCAGATCCAGCCGATCGGGCTGGGTGAATTCCCAATCATCGGAGGCAACACATCCTTCTGAATCTGTCACTGTGAGCATATAGGTTCCTGCCGTGAGCCCTGTGGCAATGCTGTCGGTGGAACCGGAATCCCACTGATAGGTAAAAGGGGCCGTGCCGCCATTCAGGTCTGCGCGGAGGCTACCATTTTCTCCAAAGCAAGCAATCTCATTTTCAACAACAATGCTGACAGAAAAACCCGATCCCGATCCGATATTGGGATCGGCTGCCCACAGCAAAGCATCGTGAATGAGATTCTGAAAATTCTGATCGTTGGTGTAGTTGCTGGAGGAATGTCCCAGCGCAGTATAAAACGCACGGCCGCCGCCTGCCAGATTGTTGCAGTGAGCCATCATCCGCGGAGCGTCGTAGCTGTTTCCACCGGTTGAGGCCACTCGAAGCAATTCCGTAAAATCGCTGCTGAGGTACCCATTTTCCCAGTAGTAATACTCTTCTGTTTTGTTCCATGGATCCGGCACGTTCGCCAGGGTGGGATGACCGGCTTCCTCGTGTGTCATGGTGTTGTTGTGATTCTGATTGGTGTGATTGGGGCTTTGCTGCACACTTGCTCCGGCAACCGTTTCGGCATACCAATCCCATTCGCCGGTAGAACCACCATTGGCTGTGCTATGCCGGTAGGTATCAGATGCGGCATGAATACCCAAGTAGCTACCTCCCTGCGCAATGTAAGCCTCAAAATTGGCCCGTTGTGAGGCATTCAATCCATTATCCCCAGAGGTGTTAGAAAACACCACCACCGCATACTGCTGGAGATTGGAGAGAGAATTGAATTCATCGCCGTTATCATCACTGGTGACTACAAAATTATCCGTATTCTCCCAGCTCTGAAACATGCTCAGAGACTGATTGCGGGTGTTGTGGTCGTAGCCGGTAGTTTCGGTGTAATGAAGTACCTGGAAGGTGCCGCCACATTGAGCTGACACAATTAAAGGTGCCAGCATCAATACAATAAGGGCCAATACGTTTGAATACATGGGTGATGGTCGTTTGATCAATCAACAAGAAGATGATATCCCTTGTTCACTCAGACAGGAGCAAGGATTAGGCCATACCACTATGAACAGAATAGACAGCCTAAGGGACATTCCGCTTTCCATAATTTAGAATGATTGACCCAAAACGAAAACGTTACGGAATCAGAAGTTTTTGTACAAACTCTCCCTTCGAGGTGTGGATTCTCACGAGATATAGCCCGGAAGCCAGACCCGTTACAAATATTTCCTCATGGAATACGGAGGATGCAAGGGTGCGAACAGCGGCTACCTGTCTTCCCCGAATATCCAGAAGCGAAATGTCCAGAATGGTCGGTTGCAGCAATTCTCCTGAAATCACGAGTCGCTGCTGTCCTGGCACATATTGCCAGCCCCAGGGCCGAGCAAAAACCCGGGACTCCAGGTCGTCGGTCGAGCAGATATTCTCAATGGTTTGCTCCACGGTCTTCACACAATCATTGACATCAGTAACCTCTATGGCATACAATCCCGGTGCGAGATCCTCCACATTCCATGGCCCCGGCCCAGGCAACAGGTTCCCGTCGAGACGGGCCTCATACGGTGGGGTTCCCCCGGATGCATCTGCTGTGAGCGACCCATTTGCAGGCTGTCCCAAACAGCTGCTATCTGGTGTGGCAATCAGGGTAGCGAGGAGTTCTCCTGGGCTTGTGAGGGTAACGGTGAGGGAGTCTTTGCATCCTTGATTATCTGTGACGATGGCTGTGTGGCTCCCTGCCCCGACATTGACGCGCAGGTCTGAATTCAACCCATCAATCCAGGTGTACCTGTAGGGCGGCTGCCCCCCGAACGCCAGCGCCTTGAGAATCCCATCCGTATCTCCAAAGCAACGCAGCGTATCCACAATGACCACGTTGAGGAACAGAGAATCCGGCTCTGTCAGAACCAGACTGTCGTTCACGGTACAATCAAGGGAATCGGTCACCACCGCAAAGTAAGCCCCAGACGGAAGTTGTTGTCGTACCATGCTGGTATCGCCATTGGCCCAGACCACTTCATAGGGCGCCACGCCTCCGAAAGGCATGACCGAAATCGCCCCGTCACTCCCACCAAAACAACTCACCGGGTTGTCCTGCTGTAGCCCCGTCTGCAACTCAGGGGGTGTTGTGAGCGTGAGGCTGTCGGATTCTGTACAGCCATTGGCGTCTGTAATGATCGCGACATATGACCCAGCAGGCAGAGCAGCCCGGCTCGAAGTGGTGTCTCCATTGCCCCAGGCATAGGTGTAACCCGGTGTGCCACCAGATGCCTGAACACTGATGGCTCCATCACTGCCCCCAAAGCAGCTAATGCTGTTGTCAAGGGAGACCTGGACGGAAAGTGGAGTAGGCGCTGACAGGATGCTGCTGTCACCTGCCACACAGCCATTGGCATCCGTGATGGTGCCGAAGTAGGTTCCTGCCGGCAGGCCACTTCTCACCGTATTGGTGTCGCCACTCGCCCAGGCAAACTGATAGGGCGGAGTTCCTCCGGTGGCAGAAACCAGAATGCTTCCATTACTCCCCCCAAAACAGTCGATACTATCCAGCACAATCAGCTGAGGAACAAGCGTGGGATTGGATTGCAGGGTCACCGAGTCCTGCGTCGTACACCCACCCGGTCCGGTTACCATCACGAAATAGGTTCCGCTGCTCAGCCCGGTAACCGTTTCAGTCGTATCTCCGGTGCTCCACAAATAGGCATAGGTGTTCGAGCTATCGAGTGGGGCCACTGTCACAGACCCAAGAGCCGCACAGGAGGCCGTGGCAGTCACCATCACTTCTGGCGGGACCGGCAGGGATGGTTCTGCGGCCCACAGAAGTGCATCCAGAATGAGCTGCCGAAAAATGGTATCAGATGTATAGTTGGATTGTGCGTGCCCCAAGGCCGTGTAGAAAGCTCTCCCACCCCCCGGTAGTTCCTTGTACTGGGCCATCATACGGGTACTGTCATACGAGTCATTCCCCGTGACCTTGACATTCAGAAGCGGTATGAAAGCGGTATCCAGATATCCGTTTTCCCAATAATAATATTCCTCCTGCTTGACCCAAGGATTTGGAATACTGTCAAGCGCAGGGTGTGCCACCGAAAGTGGAATCAGGGTATCCACATGCGACCAATGCGTATGGCTGGGCCCTACCTGGACACTGGCGCCAGTCAGATGTTCGGCATACCAATCCCAGGATCCAGTGTTGTTGCCATTGGCAGATGAATGGCGGTATGTATCCCCGGCAGCGTGGATCCCCACAAATCCACCACCGGCATTCATATACGCCTCAAAATGGGCTCGCTGCGAGGAATCCAGCCCCTGCTCACCAGAGGTATTGGAGAATACCACTACTGCAAACTCAGCGAGAGAATCCGGACTCGAAAACATCATGCCGGTATCATCTGAGGTGACTGAGAAGCCATGTCCCAGGCCCAGATCTTCCAGCATATCTTCCGACACAGATCGGGTATTGTGATCGTAGCCGGTGGTTTCGGTATAATGGAGAACACGAAATTCTGCAAGGCACTGAGAGAGAGCTCGTACAGGAAACCCAAACAGAAAAATAATCAGTGTAAACAGAAAAAATCTCATCCGGTTATGTTATGTGAGGGTAGCGTTTTCGGGATTACTCAGAAACATGAAAAATCCCGAAAACGCCCAGTAGAAATCGTATGAGTGGGATAATATTGGAGCTGAATCGGAATTTGATCCCAGATCAATCTACCCGCACCTTCCGAAAGATCGCCCCGGCGGAGGATCGGATACCCACGACATACACACCTTTCGGCCAAAAAGCCACATTCATGTGCCAATCAACCTCACGGGTTGGCGGAAGATCTGATGTCACCATCAACTCTCCTAACAAGTTGAAAACAGTGATCTCAGCTGGCAGGAAAGAGAGCTGCATTCCCTGCACCACCAACAGCTCCTCATGCGCGTAAATCATGAGGGATTCAAACAGGAACTCAACATCAATAGAAACAGATTCGCAGCTATCCGGCACAACAACGGTCCCCTCCGTTTCACAACCATTTGCATCAGTCATCAGAAACTCATAACTGCCATCACCAAGACCACTGAACATGCCGCTGGTATTGGATAAGTCAGTGGCTCCGCGGGTGAGCTGGTAGGTGAATGGAGATGTGCCTCCCGAGCCAGACACCAGAAAAGCTCCGTCGGGATTTAATGAGTCGCAGGAAGCGTCCGGCGTGATTTGTCCAACATAAAAGAGACTGTCAGGCTCAGGTAAAGTTATCTGAGCAGATTGTTCACAATCGTTGTCGTCAGTAATGGTGACAGAAAAAACCGAAGCGCCTATTCCTGACAGGATCGGATTCGTGCTGCCATCATCCCAGAGGTAGGAATAAGGCGGTGTTCCACCGTTGGCGGAAGCCACAATGATTCCATCTGTAGCCCCGAAGCAGGTTACCTCGCTGTTGATCAAAATCCCGGCTGAGATGGTGTCGGGCTCTGAAATGTTCACAGTATCCACGTTGCTGCAGCCATTGGCATCGCTCACCGTCACTGCATATTTCCCGGATCTCAGGTTGCTGCGGTTCGCAGAAGGACTTCCATCAGGCCACTGGAAGGAATAAGGAGGCTGACCGCCTGCGCCCATCAGGGTCACTACTGCATTGCTATCACCAAAACAGGACACGGGCTGGTTGACCGCCAGCTGAATAGTCAGAGGATCTGGAACAGCGAGCATGACAGAATCCACACCCTCACACCCATACGAATCCGTCACAGTGACCACGTAGGTTCCTGCTCCCAGGCCGGGATTGGAAGCGCCGCTCACGCCGTTATTCCAGCTGAAGGAATAGCCGGGTGTGCCGCCGCCGGCTAAAGCCGCAACTTCACCAGGTGTGGTTCCATCACATCCAAGATCCTGCACAACAACAGCCTGAGCCTGCACAGGAGCTGGATCCACCAGTGTGAGGCTATCCGTAGAGCTGCAGCCCGAAGAATCAGCCACAGAAACCGTATAAGTACCAGGCCCCAATGTGCTAATAGCAGCACTGGTGTCGCCAGTTGACCAGTTGTAGGAATAAGGGGCTGTGCCGGACAGCGGTGCGACCGACAGGGCACCATCGGCGGCACCGGCGCAGGTAATCGGGCTGGCAACCGTAAATTGCAGTCCCAAACCGCCCACTGGGCTCAGAGATACGGAATCCGAGGCCGTACAGCCCAGGCTGTCTGTCAATGTACCAAAATAGGTACCACCAGGTAGAGAAGACCTCACAGCCGTGGTATCGCCATTCGGCCAAAAATAAGAATATGGACCGATGCCTCCATTTCCGGTGATCTGGATGGACCCTGTGTTCGCACCACCACAGCTCACAGGCGTTAGTATGGTCAGAGTTGCGCTGAGGAGCGGCGGGTCAGAAATCGTGACTGTGGACCCGGATGAACAACCCTGTGCATCGGTCACGGTTACAAAATAAGAACCGGCCGGAAGGTTGGTGCGGGTATTGGAGGTGTCGCCATTCGGCCAAAAATAACTGTAGGGCGCACTTCCTCCAGCACCCTGCACCTGAATGGCGCCATTGCTGCCACCCGCGCAGGTGATGGGTTGAACCACTGTGCTATTGATAGAGAATGGGGTTGGATCAGACAGCATGATCGTATTGGAAGCCGTGCAGCCATTCGCATCGGTCACAGTGCCGAAATAATTGCCAGCCGGCAAAAAGGTCCTTGTAGCAGAGGTATCTCCATTTCCCCAGGTATAGAAATAGGGTCCGGTTCCTCCGACCCCCTGCATCGTGATTTCCCCATCACTCCCACCTACGCAGGTGATGCTGTCAGTGACAGTCATGTCAGCGATCAATTGAGAAGGGGCAGGAAGCGTGATGGTCTGTGTGGCGGTACAGCCATTGGCATCAATCACAGTAACAAAGTACCCCCCGGCCGGGATGCCTGAACGAATCGCATTGGTGTCGCCGTTGGCCCAGGCATAGGAGTAAGGCGGTGTTCCACCCGTCCCCTGAATCTGAATGGCGCCGTTGGTTCCGCCAAAGCAAGTCACAGATGAAGTCACAACCCCTGCCGGAATCAATGCCGGCGGATCGACGAGCGTGACACTATCCAGAATGGTACAGCCCTGATTGTCAGTCACCACAGCTACATAGGTACCGGCAGGCAGATTGCTGCGGGTCTTACTGGTATCGCCATTGGCCCAGTTGAAAGAATAAGGCGGATTTCCGCCTGTTGCGGAGAGCTGCACAGATCCGGTACTGGTTCCGGCACAAATAATCGGACTCAGAACATTAAATTGCAAAACAAGTGTTGAACAGGGGGCAAATGCCTGATCTTCAGGGCTCAGAGGCATTTCAGATGGAGAAGCATGAGCTCCTCCGGCGAGAAGGAATGAGAAAAAAAGACCCCACAGGACGGGTCGCAGGGAAACATTCATGAGGAAGAGTTAGATCGGTATATTTCTCTATAAAGAAACTACTATTTCACGACCCATTATCACATTCTTTCCTGAATGGAGATTTTCCGATCCTTAACAGGAAAAACGTTTTTCCCCATGAAACAGAAAGGGCCACCCTTTTCGGGTGGCCCGGTGACTATCCATGAGCGGAAATCCGCTATTGGTTCGATTATCTTACAACCACTTTTCTCCCAGCGGTACCACGGCTGGTGGTCACCTGGATCATATAGACGCCGGCAGCCTGATGGCTGAGATTGACCTGCTGATCAACGTTGATGACGTTGCGCTCGCGCACAGCTTTCACCACCTGACCGTTAAGGTTCAACACTTCGATGGTCACATCCTCGGCACGATCCATCTCCAGGCTCACAGCAAAGTGGCCGTTGTTGGGGTTGGGCACGATGCTCATGGTGCTGATCCCGGCGCTGAGTTCGTCTTCAATGGCATCAGTTGCCCGACCATCTACCACGACGGAATCGGTGGTAGAGCAACCGTTGGCATCCGTAGCTGTAACGAGATACGTACCGCCATTCAGACCAAAGATGATATTGGAGTTTCCAGTAAAGCCATCGGGACCCGTCCAGGTGAATTCAACAGGATCTGTACCACCCGTGTAATTGACGGTAGCAAATCCGTTGTAGGGCGGAACTTGAGCCGTGTTGGCATTGGAAGACAGTTGAAGAGCGAGGATATCTGGCTCAGCAACCGTCACGCTGGTCGTGTTGTCGCAACCATTCATATCTGTCACTGTCACACTGTAAGTTCCGGCTGGGAGACCCGTGATAGAGGAGGTGGTTCCTCCGTTATCCCAGGCATAGGACAGCATCCCTGTTCCACCAAAGGCGGTGGCAGAGGCCGTTCCTGTGGCATCGCCGAAGCAATCAGCGTTTGTTGCGACAGCATTGAGGGTAATGTCGGAAGGCTCTTCAATGACAACCGTGGTCTGAGACACACAGTTTTGATCGTCCGTTACCACCAGGCTATTGGTACCAGCAGGCAGCATGGTGGCGATGGCCGTGGTTTCCCCATTGGACCACAGGTAAGAAGAGACAGTGGCTCCGGCAGCAGGGACTGCATTGACCTCAGCATATCCGTTTCCATCGCCGAAGCAGGAAATGTTGGCTGTAGAATCAACAGTCAGGGTTGGAGAATTGGCATCATTGAGGGTGTACTCAATGACATCGGTACAACCGAGGCTGTCGGTCACAGTGACCTCGTAGATCCCGGAGGAGAGACCAGTCACCGTTGCCGTGGTGGCGCCATTATCCCATGCATACGTGTAGGAACCGACGCCGCCAGCTGCATTGACGGTGATGCTTCCGTCTGCCTGTCCACAACCGGGAGCTGTGGCGTTCACGGTGTTGTTGAATGGATTTTCCTTGCAGTTGTAGAAGAACTCCACGTCTTCGGTGAAGTCGGAGCTATTATATTTCACATCGCTGAAGTACCAGTAAGAAACCGGGTTGAGCAGCGTGGTATTTGGGATCAGGTCCATGATCACAACCGGCATGGTGTAATTTCCAGAACCGTCATCAAGAATTGTTTTGGCCATTTTTGGCATCACAGCACGGGAAGCCCAGGTTGCATCGTTTCCAGTCCAGTTGGTCACTGTGGTAGCCTTCATCAGGTCCACATCAATGGCGCGGGTCAGGAGATTAGGGTTACTGTTATCATTGTTGCCGAAATCACCCGTAGTGTCTGTTTCTGTCGTAGAGATGAAAATCTTGCTTCCATCCGGTGTTCTGGAAGTCTGGATCCAGGGGTCAGCAGTAGTTTCATCAGAACCACCACCACCAATTAGACCAAAGCTACCACGGAAGGTTGCCTGAGGCGTGAGGACAATGATGTTGGGATCTCCGTAGGAGTCGATCGTCACGTCACAGAGGAACATTCTCAGACCTGAAAAAACAGAGTAAGATGGTGGATTGACAGAGCCATCAGCCGAGTTACTGGAGGCGTTACAAATCAGCGCCACAAAGTGAGGGTTCCCGTTTTTATCTACGGTGAGCGAGTGGTCAAAAGCTGTTGTGGGCACCCCTCTGCCCGAAGGCAAGGTATCGCCAGTGGTGGTGTCCACCACAATCCAGAAGGACTGAAGGAGGTCACGTAGTTCGTTAAACTGGCGAAGTTTCACCTCGTAAGGATCAGACCAGGACACTCCACCATCAGTACTCTCAAAAAATACAGGCTGAAATACAGTATCGCGATCATTGATATCCGCATTCAGGGAAATGTACCCGGTTGTTCCATCAGGGCTAAACGCAATCTGAGGAGATCCCGCGCGGGCATCGGCAGAGTCGGTGGCACCAGTAGGCAGGAATTTCACAAATGGCATGGTGTAGGACAGCTCGTTGGTCCAATTTACTTTGCTAGTACCTGCATCATACACCCCTTTATTGGCTTTGAGGATGATTCCCACTTCGTTGGCAGATCCAGGACCGTTGTAATCCCAGCCTACATACCAGTATTCTCCAGGCACACGTTCCACGAGCGAGTAGGACTGAAATTGGTCATTATTCTGGAAATAGTAGTCTTCCTGAGTGGTGGTCCCTGTACCGGCAGGATCATTCACCACACCAGCTACAACCCCATCCCATCCTTCTACGTTTGGGTATCCGGGGTCCAGCACAGCTCCAGTGTAAACACCCTGAATATCAGCTACATTGGCCCCCCCTGCAGGCAGAGACAGGACCATATTAGGATAGCGAGACACCTGTGTGTAGGTACTGTTAATCGGGCCGATTCCATAGCAACCTACAGGAATAGAAGCGGCATTAGATGTACCAGCGGAACCTACGTTCCAATTGGTACCTCCATCGGTAGAGATAGTCATCCGGTACAGACCGTTGTCGATGGTCGCTCCCCCACAGTCGTCAATATTTTGACGGTAAATGAATGAAATCGCATCTCCATCAGCAGCCTGAACGGCGCTGATCTGGGTATTTTCAGCGATCACAAAAGAGTAAGCATTGGAAGAAGCACCAATTTTAATGGCGGTTACCACATCCTGTGTGATGGTTCCGGGATCTGTGTTACCGGGATCAGTCGTATGGGAAATGGTGCCTGTTTCGGTAGGAAACACACGCTCTATCGGATAGAGCTGCTCTTGTTGTTCTGAGGAAATGATGCGCGTCGATTGAGCCCAGATGGGCGCTGTCATCAACATCGCAACGATTAACGTCAACGTTTGTCTCATAGTCTCACCAGCTTTGATGAAATGAAAAAATTGGTTTTTGGAAAGGATCGAACCTCCAAATTAGAATTAAATTCTACAAGGTTAAAACAACCGATCGAATTGTCACCCTACGGAGATGGACGGTTTTGTTGAAGATTTCTGACATGCAAATAGGCGGGGGAGCAAAGCCTCCCGCCTACCTTTGGTCTTGTAGAGCAGTAGGGGCTTGCCCCTTCCGCATAAACAGATCTGGTTATCTCACCATCATTTTTCGACCCGCTGTTCCGCGGCTCGTCGTGACCTGGATCATATAAACACCTGAGGCCTGCTGGCTCAGGTCAAACTGCCGATTCACCTGGATGGCGTTGCGCTCCCGCACGACCTCTACGACCTGCCCATTGAGGTTCAGTACCTCAATCGACACATCCTCGGCACCATCCATCTCCAGGCTC
>CAZLKP010000019.1:3034-9708 GCA_964560095.1 uncultured Bacteroidia bacterium | reverse complement strand
CGTTGTTGGGGTTGGGCACGATGGTCATCATGCTGATGCCAGCGGCTAATTCATCGTCAATGCCAACGCCGCTCACGCGTCCGTCCACAACCACAGAATCAACAGTTGTACACCCGTTGGCATCAGTAGCCGTTACGACATAGGTTCCACCATTGAGACCAAAAATAATGTTGGAAGTCCCGGTGAAGCCATCAGGACCTGTCCAGGTGAAGTCAACAGGATCGGTACCTCCCGTATAGTTTGCCGTGGCAAACCCATTGTAAGGAGGAACCTGAGCTGTATTGGGATTGGGAGACAACTGTAGTGCCAGGGAATCTGGTTGCGTTACCGTCACTGTTTCCATCTTGTCACAGCCATTATCATCCGATACCGTAACGCTGTAAGTTCCAGCAGGAAGACCTGTGATAGAAGGAGTTGTTCCGCCATTATCCCATGCGAAAGACAGAGTCCCGGTACCACCAAATGCAGTGGCAGAAGCAGATCCGGTTGCATCTCCAAAGCAACCGGCAGCAGTTGCCCCAGCATTCAGTGTGATGTCTGAAGGTTCCTCAATTTCCACGGAGATGGTAGACGTACAGTTCTGATCATCCGTCACAACTACGGTATTGGTGCCGCCAGGCAGCATGGTGGCCGCTGCCGTAGTCTCGCCATTGGACCAGAGATAGGAGGAGATGGTGGCCCCACCTATTGGGGTGGCATTCACCGCGGCATAACCGTTGCCATCACCAAAACAGCTGATATCAGCCGTCGAATCCACGGCAAGCGTGGGTGCGTTGGCATCGTTGAGGGTCACTGCCAGGGTCTCGCTACAGCCCAAACTGTCGGTGACTGTCACTTCATAAATCCCGGCTGGTAGCCCATTTACCGTAGCTGTGGTAGCATTACCAGCTCCTGCTCCCCATTGATACGTATAACTTCCCAGTCCACCAGCTGCGTTAACGGTCAGAGAGCCATCAGATTGACCACAACCAGGGGGGGTATCACTAACGGTGTTAGCGAATGGATTTTCCTTGCAGTTGTAGAAGAAATC
The DNA here is from genome assembly GCA_964560095.1 of uncultured Bacteroidia bacterium. GTDB lineage: Bacteria > Bacteroidota > Bacteroidia > J057 > J057 > JANQTF01. Next base: position 8,678 of record CAZLKP010000019.1, on the reverse strand, counting down.
AATATCCGTGGTAAAGTCCGAATCGGAATATCCAACGTCTGTGAAGTACCAGAAAGACACTGGTCCGGCAGCCGACGAACCCGGAGAAATGTCCATGACAACTGTTGGGATGGTGTAGTTCCCCTGACCATCTTCCAGCACAACGGGAGCTGTTTTGGGCATAACAGCCCTGGACACCCAGTTGAGATCGTCGATGGTCCAGTTTTCGGTACTGGTCACCTTTTGATTGTCCACATCCAACCCGATGGTGATGAAATTTGGGTTGTTGTTATCACTGTTGCCAAAATTGCCGGTCGTGTCAGAGTCGGTCCAGGAGAAAAAGATTTTCGACCCGTCCGGAGATCTTCCTACCTGCACAAAAGGATCAGCCGTCACCTCATCGGAGCCACCAGCTCCGACCTGGCCAAAACTTCCCCTGAATGTCAGCTGATCTCCGATCACCAGCGCATTGAAATCGCCAAAAGGATCGATGGTCACATCCAGGATGAACTTGCGCAGACCACTAAAGATGGAATAGTTTGGAGGATTGGGTGTACCGCCGGCCGTGTTGGTTCCCCCATTCCCTACCACGATGATATAGTGGGGATTTCCATTCTTGTCCACCATCAGATCATGATCAAATCCGGTGGTTGCCGCCCCACTGCCAGAGGGAAGGGTGTCGCCGGTGGTGGTATCCACCACAATCCAGAAAGACTGCAGCAGGTCGCGCAACTCCGAAAACTCCCTCAATTTCACCTCGATGGGGTCTCCCCAGGTGTTTCCGCCGTCTGTGGATTTCAGCAGCACAGGCAGATAGACAGAGTCGCGATCATTGATATCACCATTGAAGCCTACATAACCGGTCATCCCATCCGGAGAAAAGGAAATGGTGGGAGAGGTTCTCGCATAAGCTGAATCCGTAGCTCCTGTCGACAAAAACTTTACAATAGGAAGCGTAATCGAATGCTGATTCACCCAGTCTACTTTATTGGAAGCACTGTTGTAGGTTCCTTTGTTAATCTTCAGCACATTTCCAATGGTGGGCGTAGCACCTGCATCATAGTCCCAGGTAACAAACCAGTATTCTCCCGGCACTCTTTCAGTGAGGTGGTAGGGCAAATATTGGTCATTATTCCCGAAATAATAATCTTCCTGAACAAAGGCGGGAGAAGTTGTGGCTGCTGCATCTACCAGACCTGCAACAGATCCACCCCAATCAGTCACTGCCGGAAAGGATGGGCTCAGAGCTGCCCCTACGTATACACCCTTGATATCTGCCAGAGTGCTTCCTCCTGTCGCCTGGCTGATGAGATAATTGGGATACCTGCCTAGCTGGGTGGCAGCGGGATTCAACACACCAAATCCGTAGCAACCCGAGGGGGTTACTCCGGAGGATGATGTACCTGCCGGACCTACATTCCAGGTGGTTCCCCCGTCAGCCGAGAAGGAATAGCGGTACAGACCGTTGTCGATGGTTGCTCCCCCGCAATCGGAAATGTTTTGGCGATAAATAAACGCGACGGCATCGCCATCACTCGCCTGAACGGTGGACAGCTGCACATTTTCGCCTACCAGAAAGGTAAATGCATTGGAAGAGGCGCCGATTTTGACGGAGGTGACCACATCTGTGGTGATGGTCCCAATCGGATCTTCATTTCCGGGATCGGTAACCTCAGGCATCGAGAGAGGGTCCTGGTACAAATCCCGCTCGATGGCGGTGACGGGCTTCATTTGCTCGGGGCTGGCCATCTGGACTTGCTGACCATAGGCCGGCAAGAGACAAACAACTGCCAGCAGGAAGGGAAAAAGTCTCTTCATCATTTCTTGGTTAAGGTTAGGAAATTGGATTAGGCGCTTATTAATGTCGATAGAATTCAGATGGGCTGAAAGATTCCTTCCGATAATTTTTTCAGCCGAATGACATGATAACCAAATTCCTGTTTGTCCCATAGCCCTTAAGACTCTCTCAAAACCACTACTCCCCTACCCATCTCCCCGCACGGTCATTCTCATCATCAAATCAGAATATGAACATTTCATCATGGGGAATATTCGCGCCTGGCCAGATTTCATCGAGCTAATAATCCCATATTTTTTTCCACCATTCTGCTGAGAGAGCATTTATACAACTTCCTGATATTCAACAACATAAATCCTATTATTTTCACTAGCCAACATTGGCTGTGAAACATTTTTCAGAAAATTCCGAATGCTCATTTGGACAAGTATAAAAAACGATTCTATCTTTGTCCCGGTGCCGTCATTATTATGCATGCGGTACTCAGCTATCAAGAATGAGGCGAGAGATCTGGCTCAACGACCCTCTGGCAACCTTCCCAAGAAACGGTGCCCCATCCAGCCTGCCTGGCAGGATAAATACCTAAGTACCACTGCAATGAAACAGCCCTTTCTCAATCACTCGGCATCCAATCATATTCACGTGCGATCCAACCTGTACACAAGCATCAAAGCTTGCTGTATGTGTTGTTGTTGCTGAACCTGCCACCGGCGAGGGATTCATTCATGCTCCACACTGACCATCCGGTTGCATTCCCTGTGTACGCATGATCTGACAATCCTTCGACTCAAAGACCCGGGAGCAGCCACCCTCATGGATCACCATCCCTGTTTTTCTTCCCAACTCACTTACTATCAACGCATTAATTCCATCACCCATGTCCAACTATCGTTTTGAAACCCTTCAACTACACGCTGGTCAGGAGGAAGTAGAAAGCACCACGCGGTCGCGTGCAGTGCCGATTTACCAGACGACTTCCTACACATTCAAAGATTCTGACCACGCAGCCAAGCTGTTTGCGCTTCAGGAATTTGGAAATATCTACACCCGGATCATGAACCCGACCACCGATGTGTTCGAAAAGCGCATCGCAGCCCTGGAGGGCGGCGTAGCGGCTGTGGCAACAGCTTCCGGACAGTCCGCGCAGTTTTTGGCACTCAATAACATTGTCGAAGCCGGACAAAATATCGTTTCCAGCTCGCATCTGTACGGGGGCACCTACAATCAGTTTAAGGTGGCATTCAAGCGCCTGGGAATAGATGTACGCTTTGCCGACGGCGTCCAAACCGAATCCTTCGAAGCTCTGATTGATGACAATACCCGTGCGCTCTATGTAGAAACCATGGGCAATCCGGAGTTCAGTATCCCTGATTTTGAGGCACTGGGCGAGATTGCCAGCAAGCATGGCATCCCGCTGGTGGTGGACAATACCTTCGGAGCGGGAGGCTATCTGGCTAATCCACTTCGTCACGGCGCGAATATCGTGACGCATAGCGCCACCAAATGGATCGGCGGCCACGGCACCAGCATTGGTGGTGTGATCATTGACGGTGGAAATTTCGACTACGGAAACGGCAAATTCCCGCAGTTTTCAGAGCCTTCCGAAGGCTACCACGGGCTCGTGTTCAACGACGTCTTCGGACCCAACAATCCGCTAGGCCTGCCCAACGTGGCCTTTGCCATTCGGGTCCGGGTGGAAGGACTCCGTGACTTTGGCCCTGCTCTCTCGCCATTCAATGCCTTTCAGCTTTTGCAAGGACTCGAAACCCTTTCCCTGCGGGTGCAACGAACAGCCGACAATGCGCTGGCCCTGGCCAACTGGTTCCGTGAACACCCGCAGGTCAAAACAGTCAAATATGCCGGCTTGCCTGACCACGCCTCCTATGAAAATGCCCGGAAATACCTGCAAAACGGATATGGCGGCGTATTTTCAGTCGAGCTGGAAGGTACACGCGAAACCACCGTGGACTTTGTCAACAACCTGAAACTGATCAGCCACCTGGCGAACGTGGGCGATGCCAAGACCTTAATCATTCATCCGGCCTCCACCACACACCAGCAACTCTCAGATGCTGAGCAAAAAGCAGCTGGCGTGAGCCCCACGGGCCTGAGAATCTCCACCGGCATCGAACACATCGACGACCTTAAAGAGGATTTTCAGCAGGCGTTTGAGAAAATTAGTGCCCCGGTCGGAGCGTAACATGGAGATTGGAAATCATCCTTCAGGATGAGTTCGGAAATAACTTTGAGGCTCTCTCAATGGGGTAACTCCGATGACACCAAACCACAGAGGAATTCACAGAGCACGAATGGTAAGACTCATACGCTGAAATCTCTGTGTCTAACTCTGTGGTTCTGTGTGTACCCTTCTGCTTTTTAGACATTTTCGGTCATCCTTTGATGGAAGTGCCTGGTCCCCGGTTACGAGGATAAAAACAGGAAATCATTTTCAGATGTTATGTTCGTTTACCCTGGTTTCTGTCTGCTGATTTTGCGTTGAACATATGCCACAGCACATCTTCAGTTTTTCTCATGATTTCCCGCTAGAATCCGGCGAGGTGTTGCCAGGGTTTCGACTGGCTTATTCGGCCTATGGCCACCGTCTCTCCGACGACAGCAACGTCGTGTGGATCTTCCACGCCCTCACTGCCAATTGTCATCCGGAGGAATGGTGGCCGGGCCTGGTGGGAAAGGGGAAACTGATTGACCCGGACAAACACTTCATTGTATGTGCCAATATGCCAGGCAGTTGCTATGGATCGACCTATGCGTTGTCGGAGAATCCTGCGACCGGGGAGCCGTGGTATCACGATTTTCCGATGCTGACCAACCGGGATATTGCCGGGGCGTTTGACCTGCTTCGCAGACATGTGGGGATTGGCCGGATTCATCTGGGAATCGGTGGCTCCCTGGGAGGACAGCAGTTGCTGGAATGGGCGGTGTCATCCCCGGAGTTGTTTGAGCACATTGTGCCCATTGCCACCAATGCTTGTCACAGTGCCTGGGGAATTGCCTTCAACGAATCCCAGCGAATGGCCATCAAGGCTGATCAGACATGGAAGGAGCGATATCCTGATGCTGGTAAAGCTGGTCTGAAAGCTGCAAGATCCATCGCCTTGCTTTCCTACCGGAGTTATGTCGCTTACCAGGATACCCAGACAGACCCCGATCAGGATAAACTCTCCGACTACCGGGCAATCAGCTACCAGCAATATCAGGGCGAAAAGCTCGTGAATCGCTTTGATGCGTTTGCTTACATGACCCTAAGCCGTGCGATGGACAGCCACCATCTTGGACGTGGGCGTGGCAGTATAGAAGCGGCACTTGGACAAATCACTGCCAGAACCTTCGTGATTGGCGTTGATTCAGACGGACTGTTTCCGCCGGAGGAACAGCACCTGATTGCCCGGTTTGTGCAGCACGGAGAATACTTCGAAATCAGCTCTCCCTACGGACACGATGGATTTTTGATTGAATTTGACGATTTGGCCAGAGGGATTCGGCGTTTTCTGGGTGAGGACCGCTGCGAAAAGAATTCTGCGTGAACAGCCAAAATACCTGTTTTGAGAGATTGGAAAACCCGCCAAAAATGTGGACTTTGATTAAACAATTAGTCAACCATCCTTCATGCCGCAGCACACCCTTCTCGAAAACCTCCTTGCTCACATGGAAGAATTTCTTTGCTTCACCCTGGAAGGGGTGTACAGAGACTTGGATGAACCCAATATGGGAGATCTCATCGAAGCCATCGAATGCCTTGTTGATCTAGATTTACTGATCCGAACTGAAAGCGAAGGAGGGCATGAGCTGTTTGAAAGAAATTTTTATTCCCCTTTCAAAATGGACCAGCTTCTGTAAAACATGACC
>CAZLKP010000019.1:0-3024 GCA_964560095.1 uncultured Bacteroidia bacterium | reverse complement strand
GATCGTGATTCATCTTTTACTATGCGCACATTCTCCCTCCCACTCCTGCTGCTTCTCGCAGTCTCCTGCTCCAAAAGCCCGGAAGACCTGCCCAAATTCAAGCGAAAATTTCAGGCACAGATTGCCAGTTTTGAACGACAGAAGGAGCAAACCAACAAACGCGTCGCAGACGGTGTAGAGACTCTTTCAGGGCTGGAAAAAGCCCTGGAAGATGCTAAAAACGTAAATGCTGAATTTCGTCGGGTCTATGGTGACTGGGAGCGGGTCAATAAAGAAGTGGAAGACCTTAACCGCCAGTATGAAGGGCTGAAAATGGATGCCGAAAATCTGTTTGCAGCGATGATCCGGCAAACCGAAAGCCTGAGTGATGCCCAGGTGAAAAGTGAGCTGAGTTCTGCAATCGACATTGCCAGAAAAGATTACGAAAAAACACTCGCCAAAACGGCCACGGCCATTGAAGGCCTGCGCGCCTTGCATCAGGAAGCTTATGACGCTGTGAAAAGCCTGGAGGTTGCCGTGGCATTGGGCCAGATTTCGGACATCAACGCCGGGCTTGTCTCCATTGAAGGACGGGTAGAGGGTATTATGCAGGATCTTAATACCACCATCACAGACAGCAAAGCCTTGTATGAGACAAGGATGGGAGAGTTGTAGGCCACCTGAAGCCAATATGCCGACTCCAAAAAGCCGTTGCGATAACTCCAATGGCCAAACAATCAATTCCTCCGAAGGGTTGACATTGTTGTGACGACCTTCAGCAAAGACATTAACATTGTCTGGTTCAAGCGCGATCTCCGTCTGAGAGATCATGCGCCGCTTCGGACAGCCATGAAAGATGGGCTGCCCACTCTTCTGATGTATGTATTTGAACCCTCCCTGGTTCAAGACCCGCACTATGACCTTCGCCACTGGCAATTTGTATGGCAATCACTCCGAGAGATGAACCGAGAGCTGGCTCCGGTCGGCGGGCACATCTACCTGTTTTATGCCAAAGTCACAGATGTGCTGGAATGGCTGTCTGGTCAACAGCGCATCCACAAGCTACTGAGCTATGAAGAGACTGGACTTCTGACGACCTGGGACAGAGACAAGCAGGTAGCACAGTTTTGTCGCTCCCGAGGCATACAATGGCAGGAATATCCCTCAAATGGTGTGCAACGCGGCCGCCACAACCGCATCGGATGGTCAGAAGCCTTGATCCAATCTCACCTGGCGCCTCAGGAAGTGGTGGACCTGGAAGGCCTCCAATGCCATGCACTGAGCGAGGATGAGATCCCCGACAGGTTGGGCAGGCCTTTTCCGAATGTGTGGACGCAGCCAAATCCGGGCTTTCAACCCGGAGGTGAACAAGCAGCCTGGACATACCTGCTTTCATTTCTAAAACACCGGCACCGGGGGTACGCGGCACATATCTCCAAACCGGAAGCCAGTCGCCGGTCCTGCAGCCGCCTGTCTCCCTATCTGGCATGGGGAAACCTATCGGTCAGGCAGGTTTATCAACAACTTCAGGAGAGGTTACGGGTTGGTGATGCTCATGAATTTTCGCTCCGGAATTTTCAATCGAGATTGCTCTGGCATTGTCATTTCATTCAGAAGTTTGAGCAGGAAACAGAGCTGCAAATCCGGAATCAGCATCCACTTTACGATCGGCTGCGGACTCAATGGAATGAGGACCACTACCAGGCCTGGGAAACCGGGCAAACCGGCTTTCCGCTCATAGATGCCAGCATTCGCTGTGTGCGCAGCACCGGATTTTTGAACTTCCGAAGCCGAGCTATGCTGGTGTCCTTTCTCACCCATCACCTCTGGCTCGACTGGCGCAGAGGAGCCGTATTTTTAGCCCGGCAATTTCTCGATTTTGAGCCTGGTATCCATTATCCGCAATTTCATATGCAAGCTTCGACCACCGGCATCCACACCGTGCGGGTGTACAACCCTGTCCGACAGTCAGAGCAGCATGACGCCGATGCCGTATTTATCCGGAAATGGGTTCCAGAATTATCGCAATTACCCAACCAAGTGATTCACCGGCCCTGGGATATGACAGCTATGGAGGCAGGGATGTATCATTATCTTCCCGGACAAAGCTATCCTCACAGAATCGTGGACCATGAGGCGACCTACCGCCACGCCCAGCAAACGCTATGGCAAATGAGGCAAACGGCCCGGGCCCACAGCGTCACCCGCCAGATTCTTCATACACATACCCATCCTGATCGGGATGCCTGGGCTCGAAGACATGGCGGAGCAAGATAAGTAAGTGGTCGGGTGGGTCGGTGGTCGGAATCGGCCCAGAACCAAGCGGTCAACGCGGTCAAGTACTACTACGAACGCGTGCTGGGGCAAGAGCGGCAATTATACGACCTGCGGCCAAGGACAGGCACGCGGCTGCCGGAAGTGCTGAGCGAAGACGAGGTGAATCTATTGATCTCGGTCGTCAAAAACCTGAAGCACCGCTGCATCCTGATGATGATCTACTCCGCTGGATTGCGCCTGAGCGAATCGGTGAATGTGCGCCTGGACGACCTGCTGATCAATCGGCGGCAGATTTTTATCAAAGGCGGAAAGGGAAAAAAGGACCGTTACGGGATGTTATCTGACAAACTGCTTGCAGTCATCATGAAATATCGCGATCATTACAAAACAGGCTATTGGCTCTTTGAAGGCGTGCATGGTGAGCGCTACTCGCCGCGGTCGGTGCAGCAGGTCATGCGTCGGGCCGTGAAGAAAGCACAGGTGAATCCGTTTGCGACCGTGCATACCCTCCGGCATTCGTTTGCCACGCACATGCTCGAGCGGGGGACCGATCTGCGCTACCTCCAGCATTTGCTGGGGCATGGCCCGATCAAGACCACGGAGCAGTATTTGCACGTGCGGAAGGAGGCCGAGGGGAAGCTGAGGAGCCCGTTGGAGGACATGGGCCTGGACGAAGATTGAGGGTGTAAATGCAATATTGCGTTTATACAGTAGTTGAACTAAACCGCCTGCGGCGGTAGTCCTCGTCGCTGTAAAAAATCATCGGGG
>CAZLKP010000018.1:13378-23371 GCA_964560095.1 uncultured Bacteroidia bacterium | reverse complement strand
CATTGCTGGTTGATCAGAAGGTGTACCATCGCATCCTGTTGAGCGCGAACGTAATTCACTGTCTGAAATTCTTGCTTGATATAGCTCTGGTCACAGGCATCGCAATCGAGAAACAGATCAACAGATGTCTGGGAAGTTGGCTGGGGCACAGGGGCTGATAGCGAATCCTGATTACTCTCAGAATGTGGAGTTTGTGGAATGGAGTCTTGCGCAATCCCGGGTGTGGATATGGAGAGCAGCAGAATGAGTATCAGCCAGCGGGACGGAGAAAGGGAAAGCATGCGGATCAATAAATATGGAGGATAAGAGGGAAATGGGGATCATACGAAAATGACGCCATTCCCTCTTCAAATCAATGACTTCCCGATCAATCAGGAGATGACTATTATGAACCGGGATCTCAGAAAGATTTTCATGTGATTCTTTGTAGATTCCTCCTCTGAATTCGCCTGTTATGCGTTTGATGCTCATCGTCAATCAGTCTCTGGAAGCCATTCGCTCCAATCTCTTTCGGGCGGGAGTGACGATGTTTATCATTGCCCTGGGGATCACGGCGATTATGATCGTGATGACCTCAATCGAAGGAATCAAAACCGGCCTCACCAGCAGTTTTGCCTCTTTGGGCACCAATACCTTTAGTGTCACCAATAAGGCTGGGTCTTTGGTCAGGCGTGGTCGCGGCCGAGACCGCCGTGACTATCCACCGATTGAATACCGGGAGGCGATTCGGTTTCAGGAGGATTTTCGTGATCTGGCAGTTACCAGTGTGAGCAAATCCGGTGGAAATAACTTTCAGGTGCGGTTTCAGGATGAGGAAACCAATCCCAATGTGGGGCTGACCGGGATCGATCAGCACTATTTCATCACTGCACGATATGAGTTGGCTGAGGGCAGAAATATCACAGAGGAAGACGTGAGCCTGGCCCGAAACGTGATCATCATTGGGAATGAAATCCGGGAAATCCTGTTTCCCTTTGAATCTCCGATCGGGAAGGTTGTGCTGATCGGCGGACACGGCTACACAGTGGTGGGGCTTTTGAAAACTTTTGGCACGATGGGGATGGGCGGTGCAGACCGCACCGGCTTCATTCCGCTGACGACCCTGCGGAATCATTTTCCCGGCAACAACAATGTTTCGCTCTCCGTGTTTGTGCCCGAAGCCTCCATGCTGGATCCATACATGGCGGAAGCTCGTGGCGCATTTCGACTGGCCCGGGAGTTGGGACCCAAAGACCCGGACAATTTTTCGGTGGTGAAGAGCGACGAATTTGTCGGCCAGTTATTGGAGCAGGCAGGTGTACTCACGCTCACAGCCCAGATCGTGGCGCTGATCACCCTGCTCGGCGCCGCCGTTGCCCTACTGAATGTGATGCTGGTATCCGTGGCGGAGCGCACCAGCGAAATCGGGCTCCGCAAGGCAACGGGGGCCACCCGCATCAGTATTTTGACCCAGTTTTTGGCTGAGGCCATTGTGATTTGTCAGATCGGCGGCCTGGCAGGCATCGTATTGGGGCTGCTGGGAGGGAACCTGGTGAGTAGCCTCATCTTCGAAGCCAGGTTTGTGGTGCCATGGTTGTGGGTAGGCATTGGCGTGATTGCCTGCCTGTTGGTGGGGGTGGGAGCCGGCATGTACCCGGCAAATAAAGCAGCGAAAGTTGATCCGATCGAGTCCCTGCGAAGAGCTTAGTCCTCGCGAAATGACTCAATCACCCGATCCACATATGGGGCGAGTTGCCTGGTTTTCTCATCAGGAATCCATACCAGAAGCTGATACAGGAAATCCTGCCCTTCAATGACGGCTATCCGGTACCGGACTGACTGGCTTTGATACCTGCCTGTGATGGTAGCTACATGCACGGGGAGCTCTGAGATGATGAAGGCCGTGTCATCAGGTACATCAGGGTCTGAAAGCTGCTCTACGATTCGCTCGATAGAAAGATCCAGAAAATCTTCCAGCACAAAGTCTGGCTCTTCGTCCCGGAGCATTCTCAAAGAATCTTTCCTCACGATGATAAAGAAATCTTTTCTGACAGCATGCTGCTGCAAGACTGCATCTGCATTGAGGCTCGAATCCGGCACCAGAAAAGATGGAAGTTCTACTGACCACATACCAGCTTCTCCCTCGCGAACCCATTTGGCGGATTCCCATGGATTGCATGATAATATCATTGCTGACAGAAGGAAGAGGAGGAAGGATGTGGAGATGAACCGGGTCATATACAGACAGGCAACGTACTTGAGTAGGCTATATTACAAACTCCTCTGAGTGCCTACAAACGTCCTACAAAAAAAGGGCTGCCGATACCGACAGCCCTGAAAGCAAAGCTGTGCTTTGCTTTCGTCCCCATATTCATTAGCGCAGAAGAGTCACAGTGGCACTCCGGGTGATCATGGTGCCATTGTATCCAGTTGCCTGTATGTTGATTACATAGACGCCTTCAGGTGCAGGCTCGCCACTTTGGGTGTATCCGGTCCAGACAGCTTCCTGCGAGGAAGAAGTAAAGACTTTCTTTCCCCAGCGATTGTAGATTTCCATCTCTACAGATCCGACAAATGCGGTTCCTACCTGGTACCTGTCGTTGTAGCCATCACCATTGGGGGTGAAAGCATTCGCGAGATAGAGATAAGGCTCTGGCTGCACACAGCCTTCGTTGGATTGGCTGATAGCGCCATACCCACCGTATTCCCAGGCAGTGATCCGGTAGCAATAGGTGGATTGGTCCATATCTGTTTTGTCGTCAAAATATTGATGGACATTCCCGCCTACCTGTGCTACGACTCTGAATTGTTGAGTCGTTTCATCGAATACCTCAATCGTGTAGCCTTCTACCCCACCTTCCCATCCGATGTAGGGAGACCAGCTGAGCCTCGTGCCGGAAAACTCCCTGGAGGCCCTGAGCAGAATTGTCGTGCCCGGACGACCAACAGGTGTCGCATCTCCGCAACTGTCAATAGTAATAATCCGGTAGGTGTAGCTGTTTTGGGTCACAGCGACACCTGCATCGGATACCTTCGCAGCACCGGGAAAGTAGGGCTGTACAGCAATAACCTCAAACGGTCCACCGCTACTCTTTTCCACCGCGACCTGCTCAGCCATCTCAATGTTGGGATCGTCCCATTCCACCAGTATTGACTGGTTGTTTTCCACAGTAGCACGAATGGTATGCGTGGGGTCTGTAGGTCCCAGATGAAGTGGATCGGTGAAGGAGGAGTCTGATCCTGCCTGCATGGAACCGGTCACCGCTACTACCCGGTAGGAGTAGTTTTCGTCACACTGGAAATCCTGATCCACGAAGCTGCTGTCTTCACCCGTGGTTTCCCCGAGAAAAATTTGATCAGTAGGCTGATATCCCGTTACACGATAGATTTGATACCGATCGATATGATCCCATCCTTCGTAGGGAGCCCACATAAGGGTAGCCTCATCCAGGCCGGGCCAGGTATTGAGCTGTATGGTGGCATGGGCCCGGATCGAATCCCAGGGTGCCTGATTCGTACAGGTGTTTCTGGGCACGACCTTATACCAGTAACGCTGACGCCTGGTGTCGAGAAAACGATCCACATAGGTGGTGGTATTTATCGAAGCAACCGAATCTACCATCTGGTATTGATAGCCGTTTTCGGATCGGAACACCAGGTAATCACCAAAGTCATTTCTCCGATTGTCATAGCCTTCATACGCCAGCCGAACTTCGCTGTCTGAAATGACTGTCGCTACATCCATCTGCATGGGGATTGCGGGCTCGTCCTGCTGAATGCTGATCGGCTGGCTCAGTGTGGTCGTATCAGAACATCCTTCTGCATCGGTCACGATCATGGATACCAGATACTGGCCGCTTTGCACGAACCGGTGAGTGACCGGTGTGCCCTGGGCCTGTGTGTTGTCGCCGAAATCCCAGCTCCATGATTGTAGAGGTCGGTTGCTTTGGCTTTGATCTGCAAAGGTGAAAATCGTTCCTGGGCATCCGCTCAGATCATTCACCGAAAAATCGGCGATTGGATGGGTCAGGTTGATGTAGGTATCCCTGAAAACGGAGTCACTACATCCGAATACATTCTCCACCCGAAGACGCACGCCATATGATCCATCCTGTTGATACAGATAGGATGGATTCTGTGATTGTGACTTACCACCGTCACCAAAACTCCAGTCCCATGCCACGGCAGGGCCAGAAGAGAGGTCGGAGAAGCTCAGCATGATAGGGGCACAGCTTTCCGGATCATCCACCTCAAAATTTGCCACTGGATTTGGGTATACTTCCAAATATTCTGTCACACTGCCCTCACACCCAAACTGGTCGATTGCCGTAAGCGTAATGCTGTGAATCCCTGCCTGGACAAACGTGGGAGCCCAGGTCTTGCCAGTGGATTGCTGGCCGCCGCTTACCCATTCCCATTGCTGGATCACTGCCGGATGTCCGTTTGTGCTGCCCTCTATGGCCACGCTGACCGGCGAACAATTATCCTGTAAGGCTCCCTGAATCAATACATCCGGAGAGGGATGAATGGTGATAACATCGGGAACCGTGATGCTGTCTTGGCATCCGTGCTGGTCTGTGACAGTAAGTGAGACCGGGTAATACCCAGGTTGATAGTACCCATGGGCTGGTGCCTGCAACGCAGATCCGGATCCATCACCGAAGTCCCAGGACCAGTTCACGACTGTTCCCTGACTGACATCTTGGAACTGAACCAATGCCGTGTCACAGTGGGCTTCCTGGGTAGGCGTAAATTCCGCCACAGGCGGTGTAAATATCTCAATCGGATCTCTGGCGTAGGAAAACACTGTACACCCTTTTTTATCTTCAATCACCAACACAGGCAGGTAGGATCCTGAGGTGTGGTAGGTATGGGTTGAGGAAGAACCATTTCCCGTGCCACCATCTCCGTAAATCCATTTGTAGGTCACAGTATCCGGACTCACGGCCTGGAAATTGATATCTGTACCCGGGCAACCTTCTCCGGGATCGTAGATAAAGGAGGCCGAAGGCCCCTCAATATTGATATACTGCTGGCGCATCAGGGTATCCCGGCAACCATTGGGCGTGCCGATGATCAGCTGCACATCATAGTTACCCGGCTGGGTGTACACGTGTGAAAGTGTCGCTGTGTTTCCAGTAGCTCCGTTTCCGAAGTCCCATTGGAAATACAGCCCCTGATGCGGAAACTGATCGTTAGCGGTGAACTGAACGGCAAGTGGCGGGCATGGCGCCTGAGTTGTATCTGCAACAAACGCCGCTTCCAGCCTGCTCACCAACACGGCATTCGGCTGCTGAACTGTCTTCACACAGCCATAGGCGTCGGTAATGGTCAGAGCCACATCGAACGAACCCGTGTCTGCATAGGCATGAGAGGGGTTGGCCTGAATAGATGATCCCCCATCCCCGAGGTCCCACTGGTATGCCAGACCAGAACCGGTGGAGGTAGAAATGAAGGTGACCGGCGCGCCCGGGCATGTCACCACTGGCTGAAGCTGAAATCCAACCTGCGGGTCGGTAGCCTGCACCTGGGTATCCCAGATCCTGGTACTGGTGCAACCCAGATCATTGGTAACCGTGAGTTTGACCGTGTAGGTACCAGCCTGTGTGTAGGTGTGGCTAGGGTTTTGAAGGGTCGAAACCGAACCATCTCCAAATTCCCATATCCAGGACAGGCTCTTTGAACCAAATTCTCTGGTGTCATCAAGAAAGTCAATGGTCAGCGGAGCACAACCCGTGGCCGATGAGTTGGTTGTGATGCCAGCTATCACTTTTGTAACACGAATGGAATCCATCACCTTGGTATCTTTACATCCATAGTAATTTTCCACGGTGAGGCTCACCTGATGATACCCCGCAGATTTAAACTTAAAGCTGGAATGCTGCAGGGAGCTTGTCTGTCCAAGCCCAAAGTCCCACTGCCAGTCGATAGCTCCATCACTGCTATCTGTGAAAGCCACGGTGAGGGGGGCACAGCCTTCGGAAGGAATAGCTGAAAATTCTGCTACAATGGGTTTCACATAGACAGAGTCGGTAATTTCGACCTGACAACCCGTGCTAAGGTTGCTCACCAGGAGGGTGATTGGATAGGCCCCGTCTTGGGTGAACTGATAGGTCACAACCGAATCAAAACTGGTGCTTCCGTCGGGAAGGGTCCATTGCCAGGTGTCGGCGTTAACCGATAGGTCGGAGAAGAAAACCGTTTCGGGTGTTTTACACAAATACCTTCCCGACATCGCAATCACCGGCAATGGAGCCAGAACGTCAATGTACATGGGCTTGATGAGGGTGTCTTTGCATCCCTGATTATTGGCAACCAGAATCACATCCATCGGCCCTAGTGCAGCAAATCCGTGACTGGGATTAACGGCCATCGCTGTATCTCCATCTCCAAAATACCACACGTAATCTGTGGCATTAGAAGACATATTGATGAAGTTTACCTCAGAAAAAGCACAAGCTTCGAGGGTATCTGCGATGAAGTTGGCAGTGGGCTTCGTACCCACTTCAATCATGCCCTCGGTTGTGAGGGTATCCTGGCAACCCTGGCTGTTGGTAATGATTAACGTTACATCGTAAACTCCGGTGTTGGAATAGGTATGCACAGGCGAGCCGCCTGTTCCGGTTGTTCCATCGCCAAAATCCCATTGCCAATTCACAATCGGATAAAAACTTTTGGAGGTGTCTGTAAACTGGACCTGGAATGGGGCACACCCACCCGATTGGTCGGAATCAAATCCGATTTCGGAAGGAAAGATTTTGATGTAATTTTCTACACGTAAGTGATCCTTACAGCCATTGGCAGAGATCGCAATTAACCTAACAGGGAAAGAGTCAGCCGTGATATAGGTCCATGATGGGTTGGGGTTTTTGGATGAACTGCCCGCACCATCGTAAAAATTCCACTGGTATTTGGTAGCCCCAATGCTTTTGTTGACAAACTCTACCGTAAAAGGCACTTCACACCCCACTGTGGTATCTTTTACCCCAAATGCAGCCACTGGACTTTGTGCTGCATAGACCGGAATCTGCCGGATAACCTGACATCCTCCCTGATCGGAGATGTCCACCTCTACGGTGTAGGGGCCACTGGTGGCATAGACATGGCCAGTCTGAAGGCCAGTTCCAGTTTGACCATCACCATAATCCCAACTCACTGTACTGCCTGGAGGGGCCAGTGCGGTAAAATGGATGGAATCACCGGTACACACGATGCTATCTGAAGCAAACGCATTCAGGGTGTTAGTTCCTATGTTGATGAATGATGTCTTCGTGAGGGTGTCCCGGCATCCGGTCGCATCTTCAGCAATGTGCATCACGTCATAGGAACCCAAGCTGGTATAGGTATGGAGTGGAGCAGTCTGTGTAGAAATGTTTCCATCTCCAAAATGCCACTCATGCGTAAGGCCTCCGGCTTGTAGCGGTGAGAATGTCACCGGCAGTGGAGTACCACAGGCAACTGTTTGTGAGGCAAAAAACTCCGTTTCGGGAGCGTTGACCGTCACGAGTTGCTGCTTGAGGATACTGTTGGAGCAGCCATTGGCATCTGTGATCTGTAAAGAAACCGGATACACCCCCTGGCCTGTGTAGGCATGGACGGGAGTTGGTGAAGAAGAGGCCTTCCCATCTCCAAAATCCCAGGTCCACTGGGTAATCGGACTGCTTCCCGGTTGGGAAAGATCTGCGAATGTGATAGCACTGTGAACACAGGCCTGAGCGGTGGATACTGAAAAGTCTGCCACCGGAGAGGCATATACCGAGATAAACTGTGATTTCACCAAGGTATCTCTTCCACCCTGTGCGTCAATGGCTATGAGGGTGATCGGGTACACACCAGGACTGGTGTACAATACTGTGGGGTTGGCCAGGGTAGTTGTACTGATTCCGGTATGCCATTCGTAACTCAGGGCAGCGGTAGAGAGATTCTCAAACGTCACGACCAGTGGTGAACATCCATTGGTCTTGTCGGCGGTGAAATCGGCTACAGGTTGAGCAAAGGTAGCTGTGATCGCGATCATCATGAATACATTCACGATGAGAACGTGAGGACTTAACCGTTTCATTGCCCGAAAATACCATAACATGTATTAAAAAGTCCAGTGTTCTGTAAGGGTTGGGGTCGAAGCGCAGGCTTCTTTCGGAGGCATGCCCTCAGGAGCGGTTCTGGTGTGTGTGAGTGAAACATATCCGACAAATCGGATTGTTTTTTACATGTAATACATGCCTTTCTGTGGCTGCCAGACATTATGTAAATTGTCAGGAAAGGGTTGGTCGGGCGTTTTCCCGGTTGGTCTTGGCCAATGACCGCTTTGTCGCGAGTGGCTTTGTCAGGAACCCGCAGCAATTATTTTTATATATGACTCAAGTAGCAGTTTTAGAGAGACAGCGACTGCCTCTGCAATTGTACATTCGCGAGGTCGTCCTTTTTTTTTGTTGCCTGGCATTATTCTTTTCCGGATTTTCTCAACCTGCTTCTCACCGCCAGCAGGGATTGATCTATGGTCGGGTAGCAACGGTGGAAGACCTTACACTTGAAGGCGTGCTGAGGTGGGGAAATGAAGAAGCATTCTGGGATGACTTGTTTATTGCCCGAAAGCAAATCAATCAGGAGGTATTTAGGCATTTGAGTGGGGATGAGATCCGGCAGCTCACCCGGCAGCCGGAGAAAGCCGCTCTCGATTGGTCTTTTTGGGGGTTGTGGGAACCCCGGTACCCATCTGGCTTGCAACAATTTCGGTGCTTTTTTGGGGATATGGCTGCCATAGAAGTTACTGGTCCGACCACGGCAGTGGTCTATTACAAGGACGGCCGCAATCAGCCGGTTCAGGACGGGGGAATTCCCGGGAAGGAGCTCCACGTGTATGATAGGGACGATGTTGAAACCCGGATTGAATGGGGTAGAATCCGAAAGATTGAATTTTTGCCGACCCCTCCCCAGGCCCGTAAAAAGCAGGTACAGCCTCTGTACGGATCCGTATTTACCCCTCAGGGTGCCTTCAAGGGTTTTATTCAGTGGGATGTCCAGGAGCGGTTGAGCACAGATCTGCTGGATGGCAAAGACGAAGGGGGAAAAGTCTCTCTTCTCTTCGATGATATTCAGGAAATTCGCTCGGAAGGAGACAGCTCCACGATCCGCACATACTCCGGCCGGACCTACACCCTGGGTGGGGGCGATGATGTAGGCCCCGGGAATCATGGAATCATTGTCAAAAATATTCAATTAGGCCATGTCCGCATCCTCTGGAGCCAGTTCAGGTTCGTTCGGTTTGATCGCAAGCCGCCGGAGCTGAGTCCTGGGTACCATGACTTTGGCTTGCCTGGAACGATTTGTTCCAGCATCAGAACCGTAGATGGGGAGTCGGTCTCTGGCCGCACCGTGTTTGATCTGGACGAGACGCTGACCCTGGAAACACTGGAGGGAAGAAAGGACGGCGTGTTTTATCACATTCCGATCCGAAATATCCGGCAGATTATCCGCAAGAACTATCATGTAAGCGGGGTCATACTCAGAAACGGAGATCAGCTGTATTTGAGCGAAGAACATGATCTCACGGATGCAAACTGGGGCTTGTTGGTGTGGGTGAATGATGTCCGGATCCGCTATATTCCCTGGAACCAGATAGAATCCATTACCTTTTCGTCGTGAGCTCTTTCTCCATTCGCACCAAAAAAACCTGGATTGCCCTTGGCTGGTTGTTCCCGCTGATCGTGGGAATACCCATGGGAGGATTGCTGCTGCCGAAGCCCGGCGAGCTTTATCACTGGGTAGGGTGGGTTTGGCTGATGTTTGTGTTGTCGGTCCTCATCGGAGTCAACCAGGGGATTCACCGGGTGCTGAATGGCCGGTTGCCATGGATTGATTCCCCCCAGCGCCGATTTTTTGTTCAACTTGGTCTGAGCCTGAGTACAAGCCTTGCCATTCTCAATGCCAGCTATTATCTCTTCCAGCGAATGGGGATGAACAACACGCCGGAAGCTGACCAGTTTTACGTGATGAACGTTTATGGCCTGATCT
>CAZLKP010000018.1:0-13360 GCA_964560095.1 uncultured Bacteroidia bacterium | reverse complement strand
GGTACCGCTGATATCGGCACAGATCGTTGGCTACCTCTTTGCCCTCTGGAAGCGAAGTGCGCTCCTCACGGAGCGTTTACAACAGGAGAATATCCAGACACGACTGGAATCTCTCCGAAGCCATCTCGATCCGCATTTTCTGTTTAATAGTCTCAATATTCTCAGTTCCCTGATCGATAAATCGGGAGAGGATGCCCAGGAATTTCTGGCATCCTTCTCCGAGGTGTACCGATACGTGCTGCAGCACAAGCAGGAATCTCTGGTTCCGCTTCGGACCGAATGGCGCTTTCTGGAATCCTACCTGTACTTGATTCAGGTGCGCTTTCGACAGCAGATCCGCATTGATCTGACACCTCCGCCTGATATGAATGGCTGGATGATTCCCCCCCTGGCTTTACAGATGCTGGTAGAAAATGCGATCAAGCACAACAAAGCATCCGAGCGTCAGCCGCTGGAGCTTGAGGTTTATGCGGATGGCGAACGGCTCATTGTCAAAAACACCCTGAGGCCCAAACCGAAAGCTGATCCCAGCCATGGGTCCGGCCTGAACAATCTCAGGAGCAGATATCGCTATCTTAGCCAGCAGGAAGTCCTGGTTCTGCAGGATGAGCATCATTTTATCGTCAATCTTCCCCTCATTGAAACCACAGAGGCATGAACGTAGTCATAATCGAAGACGAAGCCCTGGCAGCCGAGCGTTTGGCTTCCTTGCTGCATCGCTATGATGAAAGCATTCACATCCTGGCAAGCCTGGGTTCTGTGGAAGACAGTGTAGAGTGGCTGCGCACCCATCCGGCGCCGGATCTGGGCTTTTTTGATATCCAGCTTTCAGACGGTACTAGTTTCGATCTGGCAGATATGGTGCCGATTACCTTTCCGGTGATTTTCTCGACTTCCTACGATCAATACGCACTAGAGGCCTTTTCCCTCAAAAGTGTTGATTATTTGCTCAAGCCCATTCGGTTTGAGCGCCTCCAGCAAGCCATGGATAAGTTCAAGGCCTGGGAGAAACCTGTAGAAGGTGACATCAGGGAGGAATTGCGCACCCTTGCCCGGATGGTTTCAGGAAAGGATTTTGCTTCCTACAAAGCTCGCTGGCTGGTTAAAAATGGCAACCTGATTCAGGCGATTTCCACAGCAGACATCGCCTATTTTTATTCGGAACAGAAAATGAGCCTGCTGGTGACCAGAGGGGGGAAGCGTTTTCCGCTGGATGACTCTCTGGACCGGATCATGGAGCGCCTGGATCCATCGAAATATTTTCGGCTCAACCGCAAGTATATCATCCACATCGACGCGGCTGCCCGGATGCATCCTTATTTCAAGGGGCGGCTCAAAGTCGAGCTAGAACCACCCATAGACGATGATATTGTGGTGAGCAGTGAGCGGACCCCTGAGTTCAAGGCCTGGCTGGATCGATGAAGCGCTGGATATCCTTCCACATAGACGTTGACAGTTGCTCCCGGTCAAAATGCCGAAGGGCGAACTGCCGTGCTGAGCGGCCCATAGAAAGCCGCAAATCCTGGTTCTCAATCAGTCTGGCCAGGTTATTAGCCAGCGCTCCGTGGTTGCCTTGCGGCGTGCTGAGACCCGCATCGGCATCCTGGAGGATT
Organism: uncultured Bacteroidia bacterium; assembly: GCA_964560095.1. Classification (GTDB taxonomy): domain Bacteria; phylum Bacteroidota; class Bacteroidia; order J057; family J057; genus JANQTF01. Next base: position 11,747 of record CAZLKP010000018.1, on the reverse strand, counting down.
TGTGCTTGCCAGCCCTGATAATTGAGGACCACAGGCAGACCCGCTGCCATGTAATCGTAAAACTTTGTCGCTGAATTGGTTTCCAGAATAGGGTAGGGGGCAAAAATAACTACTCCAATATCTGCTTCGGCAAAATAGTGGGGTAACTCTTCTCTATTGACCCTGGGAAGAAACCGGATGCGCTGAAGCTGAAACTTTTTACTCTCGTCCTTCACCATCAGCAGGTCATTCCCCGATCCAAGTATGGTGATGCGAAAGGGGGGAAGATCGTTTCTTAGTTCAAGCAGCACAGCAGCCTTCAGCAGTTGGGTCAGATCATTTGCAACGCCAACCGTACCAGCGTAGAGAATTTCCACCGGGCGGCTATCCGGCCGTTGCCTGTCCACCTCCGGCCAATGTGATGTCATGGTACCGTTATACGACACTGTCACTTTTGACGGCGGCACATCCTGCCTGATCAGGAGATCTCTGGCACCAATAGACCAGGCGACGATCCCCACAGCAGATTCATAGGCGTTGCGGGTTCGGGCCCGGAGATATGATCGCCAGGGCCCCGGAGGCACCACGCCCATCTCGATTGGCACATCTGGCCATACGTCTGCGATTTCCAGTACCCAGGGCACTCCAAACCGACCGGCAAGCCGCTGACCCATCCAGGCTACGGATAGAGGGGCACTGTAGGCCAGAATGGCATCCGGCTTGTCGAGCTTCGCCAGCCCGTAGGCCAGCCCTTTGAAGTAAAATTGGAGAAAACTCCAGGCCCTTCTGGGGAAGGAAAACAAATGGTCATAGGAAATGGGAAGAGCATGAACCGTCACGCCGTCGCGCTCGAAGGTCTGTACATCCTCTGTCTGCTGATCGTCAGAAAAAGACGCCTGTGTGCACAGGATGGTGATTTGATGGCCTTCAGCGGCCCACATCCGGGCCATCTCCCACGTACGCGTGATGCCGGGTGCTTCCGGCAATACGAGAAGTTGTTGAATGTAGAGTAAGTGCATGAACCTGATTAGCTCGTGACCATCGACTGTTCAGTCGAGGGAGTGGAGGGCACGGGCTTGGTTTGATTCACAGCTTCGGCGTTCTGCTCCTTAATCCTTGCGATGGCCGCTCCCTTTCGGTAAAGCAAGGCAAATAATAAAAAAACAACAACCGGATAGGCAGTAAAGAGAACTGTGTGCAGCATGGACCACTCCGGGATCAGGCGATAAGCAAAAAATGCCAGCAACCCGGACACGACGGATACCAGACCTAGCGTCACAGGCACCAGCTGCTCTGGCACGCCGATTCTGACCAACTGGTGGGTGAGGTGATCTTTGCCACCAACGAAGGGAGAGCTGCCTCTTGATAGTCGGGTAAATGTCACAAACGTGGTGTCCATGACTGGAACGAGGAAGACAATCAGTGGAATGGCCATCTTCCGGGTATGAGAGATATTATCTGGCGTGGTGGGAATGTTCCAGAAATAGATGATGCCGAAAAAAGCGACCACCAATCCGATAAACATGCTTCCGGTATCTCCCATGTAGATTTTCGCAGGGCGCCAGTTCCACATCAAAAAGCCCATAAAACCACCTGAAATCACCACAATCACGAAAAACATCTCGCTGATTCCTTCTCGCGAAATCAGCATCACCATCGAAGACATGAGCAAAGTGGTGGCAATGGTGGTGGTAACCCCATCCATGTTGTCCAGCATGTTGAGCGAATTCATCAATCCTACGACCCAAAGGACCGTCATGAGATAATCCAGCACAATCAGGTCGGGATTGGTCATGGAGAAAAAGCGGATATGAATACCGAATGCTACCAGAATAACGCCACAAAATACCTGGCCGAGAAATTTCATGCCGGGGTGGGTGCCATATGCATCATCCGCGAATCCAATCATAAATGCCAGGGTAGAGGCGAGGATGAGCGCGAGCATCCGAGACGAAGCTCCCAGCTCTATGGGCATTAGTACCATCAGCACGAGTGCACCGATGAGAAAGGTCATGTAGAAGGAGATGCCGCCGGTAGTGGGTTTGCTGGTACTGCTCCACCTCACAAGATTCTCCTGATTCTCTCGAGATTTTACGCCGAAATTATAGGAATAGCGCAGGAGGATTTTGTTGAGCATCCAGGAAAAGCCGAAAGCACCTAAAAGAAGAAGCACACTTTGCATACTGGTTGGTCAGTTTGTTTGGGGTGCGGCAAAGATGACACTGCAGGCGCAGGTTCGCAAATGGTCTGTCATCAAGGTTGTGTAAGAATCGGTAGGATTTCGTGAGAACGACCGAAGATAGGTCTTGCCCGTGAAGAGAACGTTAGGGAAAAAGCAACAAGAAGGTACAGCCGTTCAAGCCATATTTCTACAAAGATAACAATCCTTCCCTCTAAAACATTGCCCGTGATCGCAAAGGTTTTCGGCTAGGGTTTGTTCGGTAAGAATGCCGATCACTTTATTTCTGTAATTATTCTGCTCGATAAAAATATCTCTTGTAAAACATCCTGTCTTTGTGGGTTAGAAAAATGCACGGATTTGTACCCGGCCCGTGTGGATAACCGCTTGCCCGGCGGCGGCTCTGCCGTCGTAGGTCAGGCTGAATTCGACGTTCTGAAGAAAATACCAGGTGAAAAAAGCTTGCCATATACCATTCCAGCCAGCTTCCAGGCCTTCTTTCATCTCAAATGCTGCTGCTGAGGGCGGCGTGCCGCTTTGGTTCAGACGCACCAGCTCTGCTTTTGCGAATATGTTATTCCGTTGGCCCAGATTGATGCGGCTATCCAGACCAATTCTGTGCTGAATCACTCTGGAATTGACCATATTTCCCTCTTCCAGATTGGTCAGCCTTTTGAACGTGTACCCTCCGGTAACCCGTATTTTTCGGTTCCACTGAATATTGATCCTGGGGTTGATCTGGATGTAAGGGATTTCAAAATTGCGTTCCGGAAAATTTTCAGCCACAAGACTCCTGCGGCCCACTCGCAGGTCATTTTCCAGAGAGCGGCTGTCTCCGACATTGACCCGCTGGACCGTGCCCACATAGCGGTTGATTCGCTGTTCCTGACCTGTAGTGAGAAACAGCAGGCTCTGATTGTCAAGCCAGGCAAAACGAATATCACCTTTGGGCGAATTCTGGAAAAAGGCGAGATCCTGCCTAATGGAATAGTTGGCATTCAGCAGGCTGCTGTCTTTCTGCCAGTTGCCAAACCCAATAAGGTAGGCCCGCCAGTCGCTGCCCCTGTTTTTGTTTTGTGTCATCCGCACCGTGGTGTTGATTCTGGCCTGCCGCAGGGTTTCTTTCCACCAGCTTTCCTGTTTGTCCACCAGCTTTTTGAAATCCCACCTCAGGTTGGCTGAAAGTCCCAGCCGTGTCGTCGGCAACAGCTCTCGGGAAGGAACTACCACCCGGATGAAATCTGCCACCAGGGGGTTGGTGGCCAGCTGAAATTCTCCAATGTCCTGAATCCCATCGTTGTTGAAAAGGCTGTCCAGCCACACATACTGCCCCTGGCCGGGGTTGACCTGCAGATAGCGGATTTCCTGCCGGGCCAGTTGCTCAGCCGTCACCTCATAAACCAGATTGCCATAGACCCATCCCTTTCGGGGGCGCAGGGTCATTTGCCAATTGGTGTTGAGCGTGTTGGATGGTTGAATGCCCTCAATGAGAAAGAGGCTGTCGGACACATTCAACTGGCGATAGGCTGTGCTTTGCCTGATCTGGAATGCCTCTACAGGCTGGTAGCGGAGTTTCAGCATCGAAGTGGTGGCCAGAGACTTTTCACGCATCGCTCCCTGGAGAAATTCCTGATCGCGGCGAATGTTGAACGCTGCTTCCAGGTCGAGACGGTCTCCGTCTCTGCGCAGATAGGGCTTCAGGTCTGAAAAGGTAAATGAGCCTTCAGCACTGCCATTCCGTTCAATCGATTTATCCTCCATCCAGATCACCATACCGGGTTGCCATTTTCCGACGGGCACAAACACATCTCCTTCGTTCCGCCACCAGGTACTGATTCTTGCTGAGGGGTCATTCCGTGAGATGCGGGTGAGCATGTACCGCCCCTGAACCGGTGAGCGATCATTTCCTTCGAGGGTTATGACTTGTCTGTCGCTGAGGCGACCCGGGCCCAGAGATCGGATTCCTCCTTCAAAAGAGATCCGGCCGATGCCCGGGCGGTCCAGGTTTAGGCGGGTTTCCACAATGTGCTCATCACCGCGCTCTTCCCCCGGGTCCAGATCCCACACCCGGTTGTATTCTGCCTGATACACCCGGTCGAGATTCTGATAACGATGGTCGACGAACTGCTGGGTGATTGCCGCTTCCATCTGAATGGAATCTCCCAACGCAATGTCACGCCATTGCAGTGTGGTTCGCTGGGCCAGGCCAGCATTATCCTGGTCATCAAGTGCTGAAAGTCGGTTTTTATCTTCGAGGCTCACCGCCGTTTCGCTCGAAAGGCTCAGGCGATCAGTGATCTTCCAGTCCACCCGTGTATCCGCCACCTGCAGCAGCCTTGGCAGCACCCAACTCCTGATCGGGGCATAACTTCCCGTCGGATTTCCGTTGTCATCGGGAGGGGACCAGGCATATACGTTGGCATTGATGCCGCTGACATCCGGTTCATAGTCGCCATTTCCTTCCCCGACGAAACTGAAAAAGATGCTGAAGACGGCCTTACTACTGTCTCTGCTATAGCGGTAGTACCGGAGGTTGTTGCCATTGATGACAGTATCAACGGCTTCGTAGCGGACGCCTGCCCGGTCCCAGCCAACGTTAAAAATTCCAGGTGTGGTCACCCGGCCTTCTGCATCGCCTACCTGACTCAGGGTGTCACGGGCTAGCGCGTAGGCCTGGTCATTGGCAAAGGGGGCATTTTGATTGTCTGCATCGCGGGCGTAGGAAAACCGAACCCGGAGCCGATCGCGGAGCAAGCGCTGATCGACGGTGGCCACCATCAGGGATCGGTTGTAAAACTGATCGTTGTATTCAAAATCCACCACAATCCGGGTGACGTTTGTGATCACGTGGGCCGAGGTAAAGGTTACCTCGGCCGTGTTGTAATTGATCACATAGTCATAATTCTCCCCCCGCTTCATCAGCTTCCCGTTGAGATAGACGCGCTCGCTGCCTGCCAACACGATAAAAAATCGCTCGCCATTGCGCCCGGTCAGTCGGTATGGCCCTGAAACTCCATCCACACCATCGAAGGAATTGGTGTGAAACTTCCCTTTGGCTACAGCCCCCGAAACCATGACCGTTCCGTTTTCATGTTCCACCCCCAGCTGAAGGCCCTGCACGTTACGGTATAAATTGGCAAATCGACTGCCTTTTTGCTCGATTTCGTAGTCTCCGATGGTGGCGAAAAAGCCATTTTTGCTCAAACGAATGAAAATCCGGTCGAAATCCGACAGTTGTTGGGTGGTGCCGTCGGGCTGGATGGGTACATTCTCGTCGGAAATCGCCCCGAGGATGCTGAGGCCGTCACCGAGGTCGCCTTCCAGCTGTAGGCGCAGTCCACTATTGAGAGAGAGGTTACGGTTGTTACCGACAGTGATGCCCCGGGTCAGGGATCCACTTTTTCGGATTCGATCGGTTTCCCAAAAGATGTTGCTGCCTGTTTCGCTGGATTCATCCACATAGAAAATCCGATCTGGTGCATAGGTGAAAGTATCTGTCGGCAGGGCACGGATTTGCAGACGATTTTTGGGTTGAGCGATGAATATCCTGTATCTCAGCTCATACACGCCGGTGGGCCAGGCGCCGGTTCGGGTCATCACGCTGTCCTCTATGAGGATGTGGGGCCAGAAGGAGGCTTCGATCTCACCGGTTTCTCCGACGAGAGAAAGGCTTCCCGGAATGACCGGATGGCGAAGGCGGAGGGTATCTGGACCGGGGACAAACACTGTATCTGTGACCAGGAGGCTTCCCTGGGTCCAGCCAGCAGACATGCCTGCCAGGATCCACATGAGGACCCAGACACCACGTCTCCAGCACTGACTTCCCCGGCCTTGTCTGATCATGTTGGTTTTTCGTGACCCATTACCTGAAAAAACGAAGGTAAAGGTAGAATGGCGTGTTGACATTCCCCACGAGCCTTTATGCGGACCTTACACAGGCTTGGAGACTGGGAGTTGTTCGAGCTCAGGCATGCGCGGGAGATCAATATAGAAGGTGGTGCCTTTCCCTTCTTCGCTGACGAATGAAATATTCCCCCCGGAGTTTTCGATGATTTTTTTCACCATCGACATGCCTAACCCCATTCCGCTGTTTTTGGTTGAAAAACTGGGTTCAAACACGTGTTTCTGAACCTCGATCGACATCCCGGAGCCGTTGTCCATGATTTCAATGCGCGTGTTTTCCTCGTCAATATTGCGCATGGTGACCTCAATGACGCCATTGTCATTCATCGCCTGAATGGCATTCTTGAGGATGTTGTTGAAGCTTCTGGATAGTTGGTCGCGGTCGGCGCTTACAAAAAGTGGTTCTTCTGGAATATCAATCAGCCAGATGATTTCATCGGTTTGACGGTACAGATCAACCACTTCATGAAGGACCTCATTGACCAGCACCCGAGACTTGGAGGCTTCCGGCATTTTGGCAAACTCGGAGAAAGAATTGGCGATACGAACCATGGTGTCAATCTGCGACATGAGGGTCTTCATCATACGAGGAAACATTTCCTCTAGTTTGTCGGAGCCGGTGGACCAGGCTCTATTGAGGTGTTGAATGCTCAGTCTCATGGGCGTGAGCGGGTTTTTGATCTCATGTGCTACCTGTCGTGCCATTTGGCGCCAGGCAAGCTCTCGCTGATTCTGCTTGATCTTTTCTTCGTTTTTTTCCAACTGGCTGATCATCTGGTTGTATGCGCTCACAATGGAGCCGATTTCATCAGCCGCCTGATATTCGATGCGTTCGTATCGTCCGCCCAACCCGGTTGCCTGAAGTCTCTCCTGGATCATTCTCAACGGGGCAGAAATGGTTCCTGAAACCAGGACAGCTACCAAATTGATCAGGAGAAATACGACCAGATAAATGTTGGCCAGGTAGGCCAGAAATCCAGTAACCTGTGCATTGAGGTCTTCCTGCTTGGTGAGGTAGGGGACATTGACAAACCCGATAGGTTCTTCATTTTTGCCGATAATGGTCCGGTAGGCAGAGAAGAAATCCTTGTTGCCGATCTGCTCTTCCAACACAATGTCGGAGCGGTTACCCCGGGAAAGGATGGCCAGGGCTTTGGAGTTCATCAGGTTGGTGCTAATATCTTCTTCAAAGATCAGGGGGCGGGAGGCCGCCAGAGGCTTTCCTTCCTCATCGTAGATGTTCACATCATTGCGAAGATATTTTCCCATTGATTCCACGGTTTCGCGGAATTCCTGCAGCAGGGTCATCCGGCTGAACAGGTCGTTTTTGAAGTTGAGATAGTCAGGGCCAATGAGGTTGGTGATGCGTTCTGTTTCGGTAAGGAGTTCATCAATGGCCTGCTGTTCGTATCGGTGATAGATAAAGGGCGAGAGGAGCACCATGATAAAGATCATAGGCAATACGCTGATACTGAGGAGGCCGAATCTGATTTTAGCACGGATAGGCAGGTTGCGGGTAAACTGCCGAGTGCGGAGGGACCGCAGGGCCATTACCGGCATACCGATAACCACGATGGTCGCGAGGACGAAAAAGTAGAAAATGAAGGAAAACGTGGTGATTTGGTCAACAAATCCACGGACCGGATATCGGACGAACACATGGCGGGAGTTACCGCTTCCGACTGCCTGGATGAGTTCATGATAGCCATCCCGAACCCGACTCGTGCTGTTTCTGGTTTTTTCGTGCTCTGGTAGGTTAATGGGAAAGGGGCTTATGCCTCGCTCGTTATAGAGCACGCCATTTCGGTAGGTAGCGTGATCAAAGGAATTGATCAGCTGGATTTCGTCATACACCCTCTGGTCCATCGTGAGGGAGGGATAAAGCCCGTCAAATTCGCGGTTGTTGGGGCGTAGCTCCAGAAAGAAGGATAAATCTGTTCCCGGCGCTGGCTGCAGATCGAATTCCCCCACATAAAAATCCACATAGCGATTTTCCGCATTCATGAGCTGATAGAGGCCGGAGGGATCCACTGTCCGGCCCAGCTCGCCGGGCGAGAGATCACTGGTAGGCGTAAAAGAGGGTTCGTATTCCCGAAAATCATCCAGTCGTCGGCCACTGCTGTCAAAGGCAAAAATCCGTACATCAAATTCTTTCAGCCGGGGCTCGAAGTAGGATGCCCTGACCCATTCGGTAAACTCGTGAACAGATTCTGCCTCTTGAAATTCGGTTCTGTATCCGGTGGTATCACTTTGGAGTCGCTCAAGAGAACGGGTGTAGGAAGAAATGGTGTGCACTTCCTGGTTGCCAATGATGCTCACGGCAATCCTCTTGGCCTTTTGTTTCCGATCACGCTCCAGGCTCTGGTTGAAATGCACCGTTACCACGACAGATAGAATGGTGAGCATCAACAGATAGTTTACCATGTCTTGATGAAGAATCTGTTGCCTGGGAAAACGCTTCACCCCAACCAGGAAAATCACCACAGCAAAAGCCATAGACAACGATAGGCTCCATTCTCCCTGGTAGCAGGCAACCGTGAAAACCAGCGCAGCCAGAATGTGAATCAGCCAGAATGTAGGAGTAAATCCATGGCGCTGTCCATACAATATGTTGAGCTTCAGGATACTAAAGGCGCCAAAAATAACGATCAGGAACAGCAGTCCCACGTCCAGAAGAATCAGAAAGGCGTAGAGATCAGCAGAAAAAATATTGGAAAATTCGAGGTCGATCTGTGAACTGCTCGTGATCCGTTCAAACAAATAGGAATAGCCATAGCCCAGAAACACAACCAGCCCCACTGCAGCAATCATGGTAAGCCAGGCCACATAGTGGTTGTGCATCACCTTTCGCCAGAGCTTCAGGCTCATCCTAAAAAAGTGTACATAGAGAATCCACACCAGAGCCACGAGCATCAGCACATTGAGGGTGAATTCTCCCAGGGATGGAGCCAGAAAATGGAACGCCAGAATATTGGCCGAAAACAACTCTCCTGCCAGATAATTTGCCGGAAACCCCAGAACCCAGAGTAGCACCCGGAAAAGAATGATGCCGCCGATTAGTGACAGGTTGATGAAATAGCGGTATTCCCAGCGGTCGATGACAAAGATGCGCAGGTAAATACACAACCCGATGATCCCAAGGACCAAAAACACCAACACAGCGGTTCGGTCCTGCTGGCGAAAAGGCTCAACCGGCAGTTGCTGGTAGGCCAGCACCCGATTTCCGGCCAGGTCTTCGATGATAACCGGGGCAGGCACGTCACTGGGGCCTATGATGGCCGTGGTATAATCAATGTTTTTGTTGGCTCGCAATCCGTAAAACAACTCGTGATAACGACCCCAAAACATATAGGGTTGTAAGTACTGATTGCGAACGTTGTAGGTAATGTAGAGCGGAATGAGAATTGCGTGCGTCCCTTCCTCCGTATCGTTCTGTATGACATAATATGCCCGCTGATCCAGGTTCCAGACTGGCGCATTCCCCAGGTATTGCCTGCGATTAATCAGTTCGTAGGCTGGCATATAGGTGTTGTTGTGCCAGGAAGTCAGGCGGCCTTGCGTATCGTAGTATAGGTGACTGGCTCTGGCCAGGCTGTCTATGTCAGGATCTGGATCGGGGTTGCTTTCATAGTGCCGAAGGAATCGCCCGAAATCATCCTGCAGACTGACCTGTATATCGTTAAAAATCTCAGAATCAGATCGTAGCTGGTCATACATGTAGATACCCCCGCTCACTACCAGCAGCAGCGTTCCCAAAATGAGCCAGGGCATTCCTTTCCGATAATCCTGATCTTCCATGATCGCCTTTCGCAGTCTACCCAACACCGAAGGTACCGAAAAAATCTCCGGCAGGATTCAGGAGAAATTTTTCTGTCTGTACAATTTAATCAGAAAAATGGTGAAGCCATCGAATCCAATCAGGATTGCTGTTATATCTGCCCTGAAACCGCAGGTCGGCGGATAGGCTGGCATGATTCCCCTGATGCGTAACATATCAAAAACCATGCAGGTCTGATCGCAGCAGGGAAATATTTTCCTAAATAGAAAAGAAAGGCTTAATTCTCCGAAAAGCGTTGAGGGCTGATATCCGCATGCTGGGAAGAACTCGCATGGAAGAGATGGAATTCTAGAAGATCTTCAAATTCTTCTCTGAGATAAACAGGAACCCTGACAGAACTCCGCTCGAAGCGGGAATCGTCTTTGCGGATAATGAGGGTAAAGATGACATTGGGATAATCCGAAACTAGGTAGTAATCAGTGATTGAATCCCATTCAATGATGTTGCGGAAATCCGGGACCCGAAGCAACCGATCATTGGAAACAATGCCCCGGTCGGTGATGACCCGAACCAACAGCAGGCGAACAGACACATAAGTGAGCCCAAGGCTAACCAGCAGGAGCATACAGGTAAAACCAATGTCCCGGAGCCTGGCCGGAGGCACATCGTGGGATTCCGGCTGAATGCCTCCTAAATCCATAAAAGAGAAGAAACTTGAAATCCCAACAATGAACAGGATCAGCGCTGCTATAAGAAATGTGATGGTCACAATGACCATCTCAGGCTTACGCCAAACCATCACAGTCTTCGGGAGCTGTTTGCGATACCAATAGGCCATCAGTAGAATACAGGGCGAAATCAGTAACGCCAACAGCAAGCTGAAGTTTAGGAACAACTGGATCCAGGGCATGTCGGAATTTTGATGAGTTAAAGCTACTAATCAAAGGGCATATTTCAAAGGAGAATATGCGATGAATTAGGATAAATCAATTTGCTGAACAACCCGGCAGGAGTATAAATGTTTTAGGTGTAAAAATCTGATCTTCAGTAATTTGTGAAGGTTGTTTTACCTTTTGAACAATCCTACCTTAATCATAAACGGGGAGTTTTGAGCATGGTTTCGAATATTTTTTTATAAAAAATATCCAAATATTGAGTAAGTGCTGATCTGCCTGCCTCAGAAATACTGCCCAGGAAGCAGATATTCGCGGACATATTCTGCCACACCTTCTTCCAGACTTCGGAAATGGTGCCGGAATCCCGCCGCCTGAAATCTTAGCATGTTTGCTTCGGTAAAATACTGATAGGCCTCCCGAATGTCTTCCGGAATATCAATGAAGTCGATCTGCATGGGCTTGCCCATCGCTTCAAAAACAGCAGCACCGAGATCCCAAAAACTGCGTGAATGACCAGTACCCAGATTGTAAATACTGGATCGGATGGGGGCTTTCCGCCACTGGCTCATTACCTCCACCACATCACGCACATAGATAAAATCCCGCTGTTGTTTCCCGTCTTTGTAGTCCTCACGGTGAGAACGAAACAGCTTCAGTCTCCCCGAATCCCGCACTTGAGGAAATGCATGGAATACCACACTGGCCATTCGCCCTTTGTGGTATTCATTAGGCCCATACACATTGAAAAACTTCAACCCGACCCATTTCGGGGGCTGTTGCTCCTGCTTTAATACCCAGGCATCAAAGACCTGCTTACTCCTACCATACGGATTTAGTGGTCGAAGATGAGGCATGCTCGTTTCATCATCGACAAATCCCTGCGAACCATCTCCATACGTGGCTGCACTGGAAGCATATAGCAGCGGAATTTGCCAGGCGCAGGCATGTGTCCAGACCATCTTTGAGTACGCCACGTTCAGTCGCTCAAACAAATCCCAGTCCTGCTCGGCTG
>CAZLKP010000017.1:23101-23413 GCA_964560095.1 uncultured Bacteroidia bacterium | reverse complement strand
GGGAATACCGTCATTTGTCTATTCTGAAAATTTCATAACCGACCATTCCGACGGCTTTTTCCAAAACGGGAGCAAGGTAATAAAAAAGTGATAGACCGTTACTCGCCGGCAAGGTCATCTTCTACCTCGTACTCCCGGTAGGAAATGGCAAGTAGCCCGACGAACGTCAGTAAGCCGTTGAGGGCAATGATCAAAAAACCAAACTCGAATCCGTAGAGCAGTTCGCTCGAGTAGCGGTTGATCAAATAAGATAATACCGGCGCGGCAATACAGATCGGAATGACCAGCCGGTCGCGAATACGCAGCCTGGTC
>CAZLKP010000017.1:19154-23091 GCA_964560095.1 uncultured Bacteroidia bacterium | reverse complement strand
AACAGTGAAAAGGCAAATAACCCCAAAATCGGGCCGTAGGTATAGCCGGCCCACTCGAAGAGTTTGCTGATGACGGCCTGGTCATTGATTTGATTGAATACCACGATGATCATAAACAGAATCCCCGAAAACATGAGGTGTACCAAAAAGCGTGTGCGTTTCTCTTGCTGTGGTTCCCGGGGTTTGGTTTCAAAGTGCAAAAAGTCCACGCAAAAGGCAGTGGTAAGAGCGGTCAGGGCCGAATCGGCACTAGAATAAGCAGCAGCGATCAGGCCAAGGATAAAGAAGATCCCGACAACCGGGGATAAGTGTTGCAGGGCAATGGTCGGGAAGAGCTGATCGGTGCGTTCCGGAATGGTGATCCCTACCTGCGAGGCATATATATAAAGGAGTGCCCCCAGGGTAAGGAAAAGGAACTTGACGAAAAACAGGGCCACGCTGAAGGTGGGCATGTTTTTTTGCGCCTCGCCCAGATTCCGGCAGGTGAGGTTTTTCTGCATCATGTCCTGGTCCAGGCCGGTCATCACAATCGTGATAAATACGCCTGAGAGAAATTGCTTGAAAAAGTTATTGGGATCGCCCCAGCCACCTTCAAAGAAAAACATCTGGCTGTATTCGCTGGAGCGAACAGCATCCATAACACTACCCAGGCTGAGATTCATATCCGAGGCCATGAACCACACTGCCAGCCCCACAGCCATCAGCATCCCGGCTGTCTGTAGCGTGTCAGTCCAAACGACCGTTTTGATCCCTCCCCGGAACGTGTAAAGCCAGATCAACACCACAGTAGCAATCACCGTCGCCCAAAATGGAATACCCATCGGCGCCAGAACAAAGGCATCCAGCACGATGGCCACAAGATACAACCGGAAGGAGGCCCCGACGATTCTCGATAAGAGAAAAAAGGAACTGCCGGTTTTATAGGAGCTTCGCCCGAATCGCTGGTTCAGATAGGTGTAAATGGAGGTGAGATTGAGCCGATAATACAACGGCAACAACACCTGAGCGATCACGATGTAGCCCAGGATGTAGCCAAATACCGCCTGCATGTAGGAAAAATCCTGGTTCAGGCCGTCCCCTCCAACTGCTCCAGGAATGGAAATAAACGTCACCCCCGACAAGGTCGCACCCACCATGCCAAAGGCCACCACATACCAGGGCGAATTGCGGTTGCCCGTGTAAAAACTGCTGGCTGTGCTTCCTCTTGATGTCCACCAGGAAATGACATAGAGCAGCGAAAAGTACAGGACCAGAACAATCAGGATGGTGGAAGAAGCCATGAAGGAAAGGTGGTGGAGTTAGGAAGGCATAAGGTAGGAGAAAATTTGATAGGGAGACAACTGGCCAGGCTTCCCGGGAAGCTCCATGCCAGACTGGGTGCAGCCCCAGGCCCCAACCAACCACGCCAATGCCGTTGACCATGGGCGTGTGGGAATCGGTTCCGACAAGAGTATCAGGAAGGCCTATGCGTCACGGGCCACCACCCCTTTGGCGAGATATTCCAGGTTCATCTGGTGGCAAATGCCCATGCCCGGCGGCAAGACAGGTAAGTCGTCGAAGGCATTGTGCGCCCATTTAAGTACCTCGCAGCGCTCCCCGCTGGGCCTTTATTCGTATTCGACGTTGCGTTCATAGGCATAGTTGGTGCCGATTTTCAAAAAGTGCCTAGCCAGCCAGGTCGCTAAGTTCCAGCCAGCGATCGCCTTTTTCTTCGAGTTCTGACTCTTTCACCTGGAGTTCCTCTGTCCATTTTGTGAGGGACTCAAAGTCCATAGTGCCTGAGGAAATCAGCTCTTTCAACTCTCCGATACGCGTTTCCAGTGCTTCAATGTCGCTATTGAGCTGGTCCAGCTCACGCTGTTCGTTATAGGAGAGCTTGCGCGATCGGTTTTTCTCCTGCTCAGTCCCCTCGCTCTCAGCGGCTTTTCCTCCCTTTTTTTCTTTTGCTCTTTCACTCTTTGACTCTTTTTCCTCTTCTTCCTTTTCTTCCTCTTTCTCTTCGACCCTTTCCCGATACTGCGAATAAGACCCCGGAAAATCACGAACCACGCCATCGCCTTCAAACACAAACAAGTGGTCCACCAATCGGTCCATAAAAAAGCGGTCGTGGGTCACCACCATCATGCAGCCGTCGAAGCCTGCCAAAAATTCTTCCAGCTTCCGAAGTGTGATCAGGTCGAGGTCATTCGTCGGTTCATCCAGGATAAGAAAGTTGGGGTTGGTCATGAGAATGCGTAGCAAATGCAATCGGCGCTTTTCTCCTCCACTCAGCGTCGAAACGAGCGCGTGATGCCGATGTCGGGGAAAGAGGAAATGCTCCAGCAATTGTGCGGCCGAGACGGTCTGACTTTTGGATAATTCGACCGTTTCGGCGGCTTCTGTCACCACTTCAATCACCCGGGCATTGTCCTTAAAGTTGAAGACTTCCTGCCGGTAGTGTCCGGTTACGATGGTTTCGCCCCAGCGAATTTTGCCATAGTCTGCTGGCTCTTCGCCGAGCAGCATGTTGATGAAGGTGGTTTTGCCCACACCATTAGGCCCTACGACACCGACCCTGTCTTTGCGATTGAAGGTGTAGGTGAAATTGTCCAGGATCGGAATCTCCCCAAAGGCTTTGCGCAGGTTTTTGATTTCCAGCACCTTGCCACCAATTCGGCGGCCTTTCACTTTCAGGGTCACATCCTGGTCCTCTGCCTTGTATTTGGATTTTTCTCCAATGGCCAGGGCAGAATCAATCCGTGATTTAGATTTGGTCGTTCGAGCCTTAGGCGAACGGCGGAGCCAATCCAACTCCTTTCTAAAGAGGCTTTTGGCGCGATCGGCTTCGGTTTGGCGGTTGAGTTCACGCTCTTCCTTTTTGGCGAGATAGTAGGCGTAGTCTCCCACGTAACGGTGAAGCTCGCCATTGTGAAGCTCAAAAATCTCATTGGTGATGCTATCGAGAAAATAGCGGTCGTGAGTCACGAGCAACAGGCTTTGCCGGGCAGTCGCAAGAAACTGCTCCAGCCACTCAATGCTGGCCAGGTCGAGGTGGTTGGTGGGCTCGTCCATGATGAGCAGGTCAGGCTCGCCGATGAGGGCTTTGGCCAGAGCCACACGCTTGCGCTGTCCGCCTGACAGCTCGGCAATCTTTCGGTCCAGAAAATCCACATCCAGCTTCCCCAGAATCTGGTTGATTTTAACCTCGTAGTCCCAGGCATGGGCCGCGTCAATCTGCGCCATCACTTCTATTAGGGTTTCAGCAGCCTGCGGGTCGGTGGCAGCTTTCTGGCTGAGCATTTCATATCGATGAATCAATGCCAGTGCCTCGATATCCGAATCAAATACGACATCTGCCACTGTGGCCTGCATGGGCAGGTCCGGCTCCTGTGGCAAATAGGCCATGGTGAGGCCATTTCGAGTGCTGATGCGCCCGCTGTCAGGGGCTTCCACGCCAGCAACCATTCTCAACAGGGTGGATTTCCCACATCCGTTGATCCCGATAAGCGCCACCTTTTGCCCCTGGTCAATGCCAAAGGAGATTCCTTCAAACAGGCTTTTATCTGCAAATGCCTTGGAGAGATTTTCTGCCGAAATGAAATTCATGGGACGAAGATCGGAGAATTTCAGCGAACAGGTCTATTCCAGTTCATTATACTTCTTATTACTCCCCTTCGCCTTCTCCACCGGATACTTTTCAGCGTTCTTTTTCAGTTTGGCTTCTACAATTTCGCGAATGTCGATCTCATAATGGTGAGCCAACAACAGCGCAAACCCGATCACATCAGCCAGCTCTTCTTTGACCCGGCCCAAATCCGCTTCTTCGGGAGATTTCCAGAGAAATAATTCATTGAGCTCGGCAGCTTCGATGGAAAGCCCCAAAGCAAGATCCTTGGGATTGTGAAATTGTTTCCAATCCCGGGCATCGCGAAAGGCGATCCACTGCTCAGTAAGCGCT
>CAZLKP010000017.1:16235-19144 GCA_964560095.1 uncultured Bacteroidia bacterium | reverse complement strand
TTCAAGATCCGTCTGGGGCATTTACTAGGGGGTTTCGCTGAGCTGAAGTACCAGATCATACAAGGCTGATTTGACCACATCTTCCCGGTCTTTCATTTCGATGATATGCGGATACAGCACCTCATAATTTCCAGTTTCGAGGTTATACACCATGCTGTATAGTAAGGTGCGTGGGCGAGGAGATGCGAGGTACCATACGGTGTATGGGAGTAGGGGCGGAAACAGTAACCCGGCCAGGGTCACAATGCTTTTTCCTTTGCGGCGCTCCTGCTGGGCGATACACCCGGTCCAGATAAAATATGGCGTGCCGTATTCAGCAGCTTTCCGACTGATCTCGTTGTGAACCGGACTGATGATTGGCAGGTCCTCGTGCAAGCTCCGCTCCTCCACCCAAGCCTGCAATTCGGCCAGATCCTGAAACTGCCCTGCCTGATCCCGTCTGAACCGATGGAAACTGAGCATGGAGTCCTGCAATCCTACCTGATCAGCATATCTCTCCATCCATTCCGTCAACATTCGCTCCTTAGCCACCGATTCCTTCAGGGCCAGAGGTTGTTCTTCCTGATACCGGATCACCTGATAAAAGGGATCCACCCACACGACCCTATCCAGGCCAAGGTGAAGTCCCACCAGGTCCAGCTCTGGTGTCACCTGGGTTTCGGGATCCGGCCGGATCATGGGCGTCTGAGCGAGATCTTGAAATTGGCGGTGGCGGATCATAACTCTGCCGATATCTTCAGCAAATGCCGAATCCTCCATCATTTCCAGCATGGCCGGGAAAAAAATCGCCTGATCGGAGCTGACCTCGCTTTCCGGCGCATCCAAGATGGCTATGTACTGCACACTGAGTGCTTCCATCAGGTCTCGGTTCATCAGCCTGAGGGATTCATCATCCGGAAAAATTCTTTGCAGATTCCAGGCAAAATGCAGGGCAATGGCCGTTAATTCTTTTGGTTCGCACATTGAGATCAGGTAATTCAGCTGTTGCTGATGCCCATGGACGAGTTGATGATCGACGTGCACATCCCAGAGCCTACCATCATTCGCATAGGTCGCCAGGGCATACAGGCCATAAGCTCTGAACCAAAGCAGTTCGGGATCGTCGGGAAACTTTTGGTGTAAAAGAAAAGTGTTAAACAAGGCGCGTTCATACCTCCGCTGCATCAATTGCATCCTGACCACTTCATACTGGCATCGGGTTCGAAGTGCCTCCCAATGCACATAATCAATCTGCTTGTACTGCCCCGGATCGGGTTGCTGAACCCGAATAAATTCTTCGATGATGAGCCTTCGCTCATCTTCGCCGGGATGTGTGACCTGCCGCTCTAGCACTTCCTGCCCGGATGGCGGAATGATCTCATCCAGGAGATAAGATTGGGGAAACAAAACAGAGGGAATGCTCACCCAGGATTCCCGAAAGGCAGCCTCACCAAAAGGTTTGCCAGCCTGCTTGACCAGGTCAAAGGCATCGAGCGCAGCGACGGGATCATACCCGGTTTCGAGAAACAATTCCCAGCCCAGGCGGTCTGCCTCCAATTCCTTCTCCCGTGTGTAGCGCGTGCTAAGAACTGGCGAATCATCCCCCAGGGACCGTGGCTCCGGTTCGCTGTTGCGTTTTTTCAGGTAAATATCCAGGGGATGCTGGTGAAGATAATGACTAATTTCGTGGCAGAGAATAAAGGCTATCTGGGCTTCGTGCCGCACGTGGGCCAGCAAGCCAAGGTTGACCAGCACAATCCCATCATTGGTGGAAAAGGCATTCACCTCCGGCGACCGAACGGCATAAACCCGAAGCGTCTGCCTCAGCGTCGGCCTGTCCTTGAGAATCTGGTCGGTCACCAGATTCAGGTAGCCGGTGGCAGCATCGTTGAACAGCACCTTGCCGCTGCGCAGCAGTTGGTTGACCTGATAAGCATTTTGTAGAAAAAAACCTGCCTGCTCATTACTGAAATCCGAGTGGGTGGACAACTGAGACGTGTATGCCTCTTCCACATCCCGAAGAAAGTCCTCCGGGAGTTCCCCCCGCACGGAGAATCCGGGCTGTGATACAGGAACCTGCGCAACCAGCAAGTGCCCTCCCTGCCCACATAGCAGAAGGAGCAAACAGATCTTTGGCCAAAACAGATATGCCAGTCGAAATGGGTAGTTGAGGAGCCCTGCGAACATCATCTCCCCGATTAATTGGTGCAGTCGTGCACAGTTTGTCGGACCACAAATTGCACCTCTTCGACAGTGGACATGGTCGTTTTTTCCACCAGCATTAGCGCATATGGATGCGTAATGGCCGAGGTGGTCATACATCCAGCTCCGGGCTTATGATGGACCACTGAAAACCAGGCTGTTTGTCCTTTCACCACACCTTTTTCCACCGACACCCCGAATCCGCCCGATGGTCTGGGCCCCATAAACGTAGCAATGAGCTCATATTCGGAGAAATCGACTGCTGGGATCTCAGGCACGGGGCTTTGATGCTGGTGCATGTTTGTCCAGAGGTTTCTGAAGGCCTCCGGATCTGTGATCCTGAGGTTGGCAGAATCCGTGTAGGCACAATAGGCTCCCTGATCGACAGGGGTCATGGCCACGGTGGTGCCATCTTCGGGCATGCTGGCGACGGATTTGGATCCATTGCAGGTGAAAAAGCCTGCACCTGCGAGCAGAATGAGGAAACAGAAAGAAAGATGCTTGGTCATGGTTCAGGAAATTCGCTTTAACAGGGTTCGGAATGCCTGTACCCGATCCCCGAATTTATCAGATGTTTGTTGTTGAAGGCGCGGTGCTGCCGATGCTTTGTACTTCTGCACCTGTTCTTCTGTTGCACAAAAATACTGTACATTAAAGGTGAACATGTGCGGATAGGGCAATGGTTCGAGAAGTTCCTGAAGGAAAAAGTCTTCAAAAAAGCCGGTTGC
>CAZLKP010000017.1:10223-16225 GCA_964560095.1 uncultured Bacteroidia bacterium | reverse complement strand
ATATGCTCCCGCTGCATCCAGTTGAGCCATTCCTCCCGCATCGGTTTCGGCACAGAAACACTCACACTGTAAATCCACTTCATAAGAGTAAGAACGGATTAATTTTTCACATTGCCTAAATGAGACGATTTCCTTCACGTGCACTTCAGCGGGTTCTCAGGCCTAATTTTTTCACGCTGAGAAAGAATACATCCGAGGCCAAAAAAGAAGCCAGTCTTCCTCCGGGCACCATGGTATATGTGGGGGAAGAACGCACCGGCAAATCAGAAATATCCCTCGTAGCATACACGACTGAGTTTGTGGATGATTTCAAAGAGCAGGATCTGGATGAATTGATGGCACATGTGAAGAAAGACCAGGTAACATGGGTAAACATAGACGGGATCCACGACATATCCCTGATCAATGAAGTATCTGAGCGGTTCCAGCTCCATCCGCTCACCCGCGAAGACATTGTGAACACTATGCAGATTCCAAAGGCAGAGGTGTATGAGAATTACCAGTTTTATGCCCTGCTGGATATCATTGCCAGTCATTATCTGATCGCCATCAATCATCTTGCCCGGCAGATCGACACGCTCGAAGAGGGTATGGCGGATCAGCCCGGAGCCTCTCACCTGGCCAATATTGCAGAATTTCGGAAAACCCTTCTGTATCTTCGTCGCTATGTGGCTCCACTCAGAGACCAGGTATTGCTGCTTCAGCGAGGCCATTCTTCCCTGATCCGCCACAAAATCAAGCCCTATTTTCAAGACCTCCAGGATTTGCTGACACAGGCCCTCGCCGATATTGACACCTACCGTGACATTCTCAAAAACCTCTCCGATCAGAATCTCGCGCTGTCCTCCTATCGAATGAACGAAGTGATGAAAGTCCTGACGATCGTATCCACGGTGTTCATTCCATTGTCGTTCATTGTGGGATTATACGGAATGAATTTTGCCCATATGCCGGAGCTGGATTGGAAATATGGCTACCCCATGGTGTGGGGGGTCATGATTCTGGCTACCGGGGGCATGCTGGTGTATTTCCGAGTGAAAAAATGGATGTAAATGGTTTAGAACACTACGGTCGAGAGCGTTCCGTAGCAGCCAATATTCTTCTTGCCGATTTAAAAAGTGATAGCCTTGATCATACTTCAGACATCCGGTACTGGCTCAATCGAAGAGGAGAAATGTCAGACCATTATGCATTGGTCGAATCATACATCTCAACCAATCAGTTTGATTCTGCACTCATCGTACTTGATGCCATTCCTGACAGCTTCAACATTGCCGATATTTCGTTTTTGTCACAAACCCAAGCTGATTTCCAAACCTACCTCAAGTTTAGAGAAGATCTGTATGACGACAACAGATCTATCATGGAGCTAGACAGCCTGGAAATCATGGATCTTCAAAATCTGGCCTATGGGTCCAACAACCGAGTAGCAGGCTTGGCAGACAACATTCTTTGTTTTGGATATGGGATTTGTAAGGACCGATCTGCGTCTGATTCTACTGGTTCAACTTCCAGAAGAGCTAATCCTTTCATGGACCCTCAGGAATTTATCAAGACGCAATATTATCAACTGAAGGTATATCCAAATCCTGCCAGCGACGAGGTCACGTTTGCCTGGGATGAGCTTTCTGGCTTTGACGCCGCTGTGATCAGGTTGTTTGATCTGCAAGGGCGGTTGTTGGCAGAGCAGAACTGGCCGACTGGTGTCCAGGAATACACGATTCAGCTTCCTGAGTACAGCGGGACGGTGCTGTATGAAGTGGAGCGCGGCGGGGTGGTAGAGCGCGGGAAGTTGGTGGTGTGGTAGTGAACCTCAGACGTTTATCCTTTTTACAGGAAAAACCGTATTATTATTAGGAATCCCAAAGTATCACTCAGCATGGAGTTACAAGTAAATTTCAATCAAATCCTTCAACTGATCCGGCAATTATCCCCGGATCAGAAAAAGAAAATACAATCCTTTCTTTCGCAGGATCTCGAAGGGCATCAGCAAGAGAGCAAGAAGCGACAACCAGGAGGGTTAAAAGGATTTGTTAGTTATATGGCGGAAGACTTTGATGCCCCCATCGAGGACATGAAGCCATATATGGAGTGATGGGCTATATCTTGGATACACATACCGTCCTATGGTTCGTTGAAAATGATCCCAGGCTTTCCCCTTCGGCCAAATCTGCCATCATTCATTGTCCAGATACCATATTCGTCAGTGTGGTGAGCATCTGGGAGATCGTCATTAAGGTAAATATTGGAAAACTCAACATATCTGGGCCTCTGGAATTGTTACTTCAATTCCTTGCTGATCAGGACATAGAAGTTCTGGCCATTTCTCCCGGCCATCTTTCTGCCTACCTCAAATTACCACTCCATCATCGGGATCCATTTGACAGGATGATCATTGTGCAGGCGATAGACAAAAACCTAACCATTCTTGGGAAAGACATAGCCTTTGATCAATATGAGGTAAGCAGGAAATGGGCTTGATATGCTGGCACTTCTTAGGCTTCATTCTGTTGGGTGAATTGATTTAACCTTTCAGATGAAACCAATGAGAGAACGCATGCCGGTTTTTTTCGGAGGAATGGGATTTGAATGGCCTGGTGGTTGCATGAGGGAGGGTTGTGCCGGATTGAATGTCCCAATCTTTCAATCAAACAGTGCCTAGACTCAACAGCCTTCAGGTTGGATGTTGTCGGCAACAGATCAACCATATGAGGGAAAAGCCATCCGCGCAAGCACTTTGGCCCTTGCCAAAAAACGAGTATCTTTGCGCGGGTTTTACCTATATCTATTTTATTCACCCTCAGATACGACATTAGCATCATGGCAAATATCTCGGCCAAAGACGTAAACCGTCTCAGAAAAGCCACCGGCGCAGGGATGATGGACTGCAAAAAGGCCCTCGTAGAAGCCGACGGTGACTTTGACCAAGCCATTGAAATCCTTCGCAAAAAAGGACAGAAAGTATCCGCCAAGCGTGCTGATCGCGAGGCCAGCGAAGGAGCGGTATTCATTGCAACCAACGATTCCGGCAAAGAAGCAACCCTCATTCAGCTTAACTGCGAAACTGACTTCGTGGCTCGCAACGAGGACTTCCAAAACCTCGGAACTTCCATCGTAGAATTGGCACAGGCCGAGAAACCTGCAAACATTGAGGCTTTGCTTGCACTGCCGCTCAACGGATCTACAGTCGAAGCTGAGCTCACAGAAGCCATGGGCCGGATCGGTGAAAAGCTGGAAGTGTCCAGCTACGAGACTGTTACCGGTGATGCTGTTGTAACCTACATTCACCCCGGTGCAAGAATCGGTGTGGCTGTGGCCTTCGGCAATCCTTCCGGTGATGTCGAAACAACCGGCAAAGATGTCGCTATGCAGATCGCTGCGATGAATCCGGTAGCTGTTGATGAGTCTGGTGTCGATCAGTCCATCATCGACAAGGAGATCGAAATCGGAAAAGAGCAGGCCCGCAACGAAGGAAAACCCGAACAGATCCTCGAAAAGATCGCGCAGGGAAAAGTGAAGAAATTCCTCAAAGAAAATACGCTGGTCAACCAGGAGTTTGTCAAAGACACCTCCAAAAGCGTCGCTCAGTATATCAAGGATACCCTTGGCAAGGACGCCGCTGTGACAGACTTCAAGCGCATCCAGCTTGGCATCAAATAATGATGTTGCATTCCACAAAAAAAGAGAGTTTCAACAAACTCTCTTTTTTTATACCTAGGCCCAACGTAAGGCCTGCTTTTTGCCTGTAGTTGTTGAGTTTCCATTCACCCGCTTCTTCATCTAACCTCCCATACCTCTCTACCATGACTCCGAAGTACAAACGCGTCCTGCTCAAGCTTAGTGGTGAAGCCCTTATGGGCCAGAAAGAATTTGGTATTGACAATGATATCCTGGCTGCCTACGCAGACCAAATCATGAACATCAAGGAAATGGGGGTGGAAGTGGCCATCGTTGTCGGCGGAGGAAATATTTTCCGCGGGATTCAGGGTGCAGGAACCGGCATGGGTCGCGCACATGGCGACTATATGGGCATGCTGGCCACGGTCATCAATGGCATGGCTCTCCAGGATGCCCTGGAGCAGAAAGGCGGATACGTTCGCCTCCAGTCTGCCATTGCCATGGACAAAATTTGTGAGCCCTACATTCGCCGACGGGCCATCCGACACCTCGAAAAAGGTCGGATCGTGATTTTCGGCGCCGGAACCGGCAACCCCTTCTTTACCACCGATACTGCAGCCTCCCTCCGCGCCATTGAAATCGATGCTGATGTGGTCCTCAAGGGCACAAGGGTTGACGGGATCTACAACGCTGATCCGGAAAAAGATGCTTCCGCCATCAAATTTGATGAAGTTTCTTTTGCCGATGTGCTGTCGATGAGGCTCAAAGTGATGGATATGACCGCATTCACGCTGTGCCAGGAAAATAACCTGCCAATTGTTGTCTTTAATATCAACGACCCCGCAGCCCTGAAACATGTCGTGATGGGCGATCAGGTCGGGACTCTCGTGAGCTGATTATCGGATCAAGCCCTGCTCTACCTGGATCAGCCAGCCGATGGCCTCCAGGTCTTCCTCATGGGGTTGAACCAATAGAGAGGAATCTTCTGCCGATTCGGGCATTTGATCTGTGATCTGAGCCAACTGCTGTTCCAATACAGCGATTCTACCGGTAAGCGCATGGGCTTCCCTGGCTGACAATTCCGGTAATTCCTCTGCGTAGGGATCACCCTCTCGCAGCAGTGATTGGACATCTATCGACCATCGAAGTTCGTCGGCAATCTGATCCAATTGGGTCAGGAGATACCCCTGGGCAGAATCTCCGGATTCGGAAAACGGTTCCGTTTCCTCCACTCGCATTGAGGCCTCCAATTCTTCAAGGTATGCTTGTTGCCCTTCACTACGAAGCCTCTGTATGTTCTCGGTCTCCAATTGTTTCTGGAACGCATTCTGAGGAGACGACTCCACAACACCGAAAATATACGTCAGCAAGGGACCATTATATCCGGTTTGGGAGAAGGCTTTTCCGAAGGCCATGATGGATAAAGCGAGGGCAAGGCTGATCTTTTTCATGAATCTTGAATCTGTCTGAAATAATGATTCAAAGGTTCAGATTCTCCCCCTTTTTTACTACGCGATTTCGTAATACATCTTACCAGCTATCAGCACTCATGGTCAGAAGGGGTATTCGAGCACATAAAAAACCATATGCCAGGTTTCGTCGTTGTTCCAGATAGAGAAAATAAAGACAGCCATTTTTCTACTTATCCCTCCGCTTCCTTATCTACTCACCCTATGATTACCAATCTCCTTTTTATCTCTGCCCTGCTCGGTGCCGTCATCCTTGGACTCCTCGGAACTATCTACTTTTTTATCCGCTATAATCGCTAACGAACCGAGCCCCTTTGTATGTAGGCTGGCAGACAGTTTGCTTCCCGAATATTGGCGATCTTTCGCGTAATTATGTCCAGTGAAAAATGCCGGGATTTATTTTAGGACTGAACAACTGTAGGGAGTTTCCGATATTTGCTGTATTACTCTTATACCGCCGACAAACAACGCCATGTTCATGAAGCGCCTGACATTTCTGACGATTGTCTTTCTGCTGGCCATCAGCAGCCATGCCCAGACCTATGCCGATCACTCTGTCCTAGCCGAGGGCAAGTGGATGCGGATAGCTGTCGTCGAGGACGGTCTCTACATGCTGGATCCAATCTTTTTCCAAAATGCCGGATGGAATATCGGAAACATTGACCCGAGAAAGATTCGGATATTTGGTCGTGGTGGTGGCATGTTGCCCCAGGCCAACAGTGTAGCGCGCCCGGATGATCTTCCGGAACTGGCTATTGAAGTAACGGGCGAAGGCGATGGTTCCTTTGACAGCAATGATCAGGTCTATTTTTACGCACAGGGAGCCCATGCCTGGACATACAACAGCGAGACGGAGCAGTTTGCCCACGAGCTTCATCTCTATGCCGACACCAACTATTATTATCTCACGGTGGG
>CAZLKP010000017.1:2633-10213 GCA_964560095.1 uncultured Bacteroidia bacterium | reverse complement strand
GGGCCACAAAACGGTCTCAGGATTGAAGAGGCTGAAGATCCGGGCGCTTCCACATTTGTCTCAGCCAGTCACCGAGAAACCTACTGGCATGAAACAGAAATCGAAAACCCCATCAAATCAGGGCGCTTTTGGCTGGGGGAAAAATTTGACCTTACCCTTCAGCGGACCTATTCTTTCCCGAGGCATGCTGTTCACAGCGATGGTGTGGTGAGGGTGCGCCTCAAGGTAGGGGCACAAAGCGATGTGAATACTTCATTTGACATATCCATTGGGAGCATCAAGCTCGGGACCGTGTCTCTCAGCAGCGTGAGCCTTGGCAACAGCGAATCCCGTAGATTTTGGACTAAGCCTGCTTCCTTCCTGCTGCCTATTTCCGATTTGCCTGCGTCCGACTCGCTCAGTGTTACGCTCACCTACAACCGCAATGGCTCTACCCGCTCGGAAGGCTGGCTCGACTGGCTGGAAGTGGAATATGATGCTGATTACACCCTAGATGGCCGGGAGCAGGCCTTATTCCGGCTGGCAGACAAAGAAAACGGCGCAGGCGCTGTCGCCGATCTGACTATTGGTGGATTGACCAGCGGATACAGGTTATGGGATGTTTCCAATCCGATCAGGCCAGTAAAAGTTCCCTTTTCTACCTCCGCCAATAATGGCATCCTGAAGGTTCGTACAGACAACCCAACTACGCAACTGCTGGCGTTCAGTAATCCCCTGCCAATCACTCCACCAGCTGAGTCCGTTCCCAATCAGGATCTTCATGCTTTGTCTTTGGTGGATTATCTGGTGATCACAGCCGAAGAGTTTCGGTCTGAAGCGGATCGACTGGCTCAGTTTCACGAAGAGGTTTATGGTCGCAGCACCGCCGTGGTCTCTCCCCAACAGATTTACCATGAGTTTTCGGCAGGGATGCAGGATGTCTCGGCCATTCGGGATTTTATCCGGATGTTTTACGTGCGCTCCGGAGGAATCTCTCCCGGGTTCGTCACCATGTTTGGCGACGGTACTTACATCTATAAATATCTGAGCCAGAACGTCAACAATCTGACCAACTTTGTGCCGACCTATCAGAGCCGGGATTCGTGGGAACCTACGGACTCCTACACGAGTGATGATTTTTTTGTGATGCTGGAGGAGGATGAAGGTACCTGGGGAGAAAACTCCGGAGCACCCGGTGATGTGAATCTTCAAATTCATACCCTGGATGCAGCTATTGGAAGATTACCCATTGAATCACTGGAGCAAGCCAAGCAAATCGTCACCAAGATCATCGACTACGCGACCAATCCGAAAGCAGAATATTATGGAGACTGGCGCAACCGCATTTTGCTGGTGGCAGATCACAAGGAAGGAGAAGGCAACACGCACGTTCGCCAGGCTAATGGCTATACCTCCCAGATCAATTCAGCCAATCCCTGCATAAACGTGGATAAAATCTATATGGACAATTACCAGATGGTGTTGTCTGCGGGTCTCACCCGGTTTCCGGAAGGGCGCAAAGTGCTTCTTTCAGCCTTCGATGAAGGCGCTCTGATCGTCAACTATACCGGTCACGGCGGAGAGCAGGCCTGGTCCAATTCCCGTATTCTGGAGAATCCAGACATTCTCCAGATGAAAAACATTTACAAAACACCGGCCGTGGTCACTGCCACCTGTGAATTTGGCCGTTTTGACGATCCACAAGTACGCTCCGGAGCCGAAATCATGGTAATGACCCCTGAAATAGGCGCCATTGCCTTGTTCACGACCGTTCGCCTGGTGTATTCTTCCCCCAATCAAACCCTCAACCAGAATTTCTACCGCGAAGTATTTACCTTCGACAGCCTGGCTGGCCGGATGCCTACCCTCGGCGAGGTGATGTATCGCACCAAAAACAGAACCTTTGTGGTCAATTCGCTGGCCAACATCAACTCACGTAACTTTACTCTGTTGGGAGACCCAGGCCTGATCCTGAATTACCCCCAGTACGAAGCGGCCATTACCAAAATCAATGGAAATCCGGTGAAAGAAGGTCAGCTGGACTCCCTGAAATCTCTCGGAAAGTTTATGGTCGAAGGCGAAATCAGGGACGAGTTTGGAAACTTCCTACCTAATTTCAACGGCGAAATGGATATCACGGTTTTTGATAAGCCCAGCTTGTTTACAACCCGTCTCTCAAATTTTGCATTCACTTGGCAGAAAAACAGGATTTTCAACGGTCGCTGCACCGTAACAGATGGAGAATTTACATTTGAGTTTGTGGTGCCGATCGATATTTCATACGAAGATGGCAGCGGAAAAATCAGCCTGTATTTCCATAACGAGGTGATTGATGGTGCCGGCTGCTACGAAGAGCTGTATGTGGGAGGGACGGACCCCAGTGCTGTGCCCGACAACGACGGACCGCAGGTTCAGTTGTACATCAATGACGAAAGCTGGGTGGATGGTGGACTCACAGACGCCAATCCGTATCTGTTTGCCCGCATCTTCGACGAAAACGGGATCAACACGGCCGGCTCGGGGATTGGCCACGAAATCACGGCTGTGCTGGATGAGGACCAATCCAACACCTTCCTGCTGAACGAATTTTACGAAGCCAACCTGGACGATTACCGCTCAGGATCGGTGAGATACCTGCTCAGAAACCTGGAACTGGGCGAGCATAGCTTGAAAATCAGGGTCTGGGATGTGGCCAACAATCCCAGTGAATCTCAGACCACATTCATCGTGACTGATGACTCGCGCCTGGTGATCGACCAGATTCTGAACTACCCAAACCCCGTGACAAACCAAACCAGCTTCCTGGTAGCCCACAACCAGGCCGGACAGGATCTGGAACTGAGAGTAGATATCATGTCGGCTGATGGCAGGCTGGTCAAACAGCTCCGACAGACCTTCACAGCCACGGGCAATGTAAACCGGGATCTGACATGGGATGGAAAGGATGAGGCTGGACGCCCCCTGAATGATGGCTTTTACGTTTATCGGGTTCTCTTGAAGAATGTGACAACCGGAGAGGAGCTGACAACCGCCAAACGTCTGGTTCTCATTCGTCCATAAAATCTTCTTTGTCAGGCAGCCTTTCACAGGCGGTGCTCGTTTGTTGCAAAAACGACACCTTTGTCGGGATTCATCAACCTCCCGGGCGCGATCATCCTGGAAAAATGATATATTTGCTCGCAGAAAAAGTAAGGCTGAGGAAGAACTGGTATTGGAATCAAGTTTCCCGGCTTGTACTTTTAACGACTATATCTCACCACAGCATACTCCCGCCTATGATTTGAATGCTACACCGGACATTTACATCCTACGCTTTCAATTAAGGTAGCATTAACATGAGGAAAATTTTTGCAACTACGGCCTGCCTGATTTCACTGGTGGCCATATCTCGCGTTTCACAAGCCCAAACCAACACAACCGGGCAGGACGCTCCCAAGACCATCACGACTGCGGTGCCATTCTTGTTGGTGGCTCCCGACTCCAGAAGTGCCGGTATTGGTGAAGCAGGTGTCGCTGTCGCTGATGACGCCAACGCGATGCACTGGAATGCATCTGCCCTGGCATTCACTGATAGCCGACTCGCTGTGAGCATGTCTTATTCGCCCTGGCTGCAGGCGCTGGGAATCCCCGATATTAACCTGATGTACCTTTCGGGGTACTTTAACACCGGTGATGCCGGTGTTATCGGAGCTTCTCTCCGATACTTTTCCCTCGGCCAGATCGACTTCACTGATGGTCTCGGACAGCCCATCGGATCAGACAAGCCCAACGAGTTTGCGCTGGATCTTGGCTACGCCTTAAAAGTATCAGAAGTGTTTTCCGCTGCACTGACGCTGCGCTACATCCACAGTCGACTCGCCTCCAACGGAGCGCTGCCCGGCGACGCCAAGCCCGTCAACAGTGCTGCTGGCGACCTGTCTTTCATGTATAAGAAAGACTTCTCCATGAATGGTGCCACCGGGCCACTTCCGGTCAGGTTCACCTCCGGGGTGAATATCTCGAATATCGGACCGAAAGTATCCTACTCCTCTACCACTGCTAATCGTGACTTCATCCCGATTAACCTGCGTATTGGCTACGCATTCAAGTTTTTCCTGGATGAGTACAATTCCCTCACCTTTACTAATGACTTCAACAAGTTGCTGGTTCCCTCAGAAGGTGGTCGTTCCGATATTGCCTTGTTGAGTGGTGTTTTTGGTAGCTTTGCCGATGCCGAAGGAGGACTGACAGAAGAGCTTTCCGAGGTAAATATTGCTGTTGGTGGTGAATACTGGTACAGAGATATATTCGCTGCCCGTGTAGGGTTTTTCTACGAAGACCCTCTGAAAGGCAACCGAAAGTTCATTACCTTAGGCGCAGGAATAAAGTACAATGTATTTGGCCTCAATTTTTCCTATCTGGCGCCTCTGCAGCAAAATCATCCGCTGCAAAATACGCTGAGATTTACGGTCACCTACGACTTTGACTCTCAGGGTACTGAATAAGAACGTGCAACTGATCTATTCTATAGACCGGGAGGGAGTTTAACCACTCTCTCCTTTTTTTTTGTAAAGACGATAAGCGCTATTCGGTATGCAACAGCATGGGCATTTGTGCCTGTCTTCTGCGTTCGGGGGGAAGCCAAAAGGAAAATAAGATCAGGCTGGTTTCAACTCCACTCAACCAGCCCGTGGGGGTGAGAGTCACAGAGATCATAGCTACGACCACTTACAGCCTTTAATCTGTATCACCATTCCATTTCGATTCATCCCATGCCACTATTCGGACTTGTCGGCCAATCACTCACGCACAGCTTTTCCAAAAAGTATTTCACCGAAAAATTTAAACGGGAAGGAATCCAAGCTGCCTATGAGCTGTTTGAACTGAAGAAGATATCCGAATTCCCCTGGCTGCTGGAGGAACATCCTGATTTGGCGGGGCTCAATATCACCATCCCTTACAAAGAAAAAATCATCCCCTTTCTGGATGATTTGTCGGAAGCTGCCGCAGCCATCGGTGCGGTGAATACGATTCAATTCATTGATGGAGGGCTCATCGGCCATAACACGGATATAATTGGCTTTGAGCAATCTCTGCGTGACAGTTGGCAGGGTGAGTGGCCCTCCGGTGCGTTGGTACTGGGGAGCGGAGGAGCAGCCAAGGCTGTGCGGTATGTACTATGCGAGCTGGGGATTTTGACCATTTTCACCGTCTCCAGACACCCGAAGGGCCAGAATCAGATTTCTTATGGGGATCTAGCAGAGTTGGAATGGGAGTCACACCGCCTGGTAGTAAACACCACCCCGCTAGGTACCTTTCCAGAGACTGAACAGAAACCGGACCTTCCTTACGAGCGATTCAGCCCGGAACATCTGGCCTTTGATCTGGTTTATAATCCATCCGAAACGGCTTTCATGAAAGCTGCAGCGGCGCAGGGTGCCAGGACCCAACATGGCTACGGCATGCTGGTCGGACAAGCAGAAGCGGCCTGGCAAATCTGGCAACAACACCGGTGAGTTTTTTTCATTGAATCCCACTGTTACATTTACCCAAACCACTCTCAACTCCCATGACCCAGTTATCCGTAAATCTCAACAAGGTGGCCTTGCTCAGAAACAGCCGGGGGCGAAATTATCCCGATGTGATCAACGTGGCCCTGGATTGTGAACGGATGGGTGCAGACGGCATCACCATGCACCCCCGGCCGGATGAGCGACACACCCGCAGAGATGATATTTACGCGCTGAAGAAGGTGCTGCAAGTGGAGCTGAATGTGGAAGGGTACCCCTCAGAGCATTTTTTGCAGATGATCGAAGAGGTGCAGCCGGCTCAGTGTACACTCGTGCCGGATGCGCCGGGCCAATTGACCTCTGATCACGGCTGGGATACCCAGAAATTCAAGCCCATGCTGCTCGACCTTGTGCGAAGAATTCAGGAAGTCGGCGTGCGTGTATCTCTGTTTGTCGGTCCAGAACTCGATATGATCGAAGGTGCCCGCGAAATCGGAACAGATCGCGTTGAGTTGTACACCGAAAGTTATGCGGCAGCATACGCAGCCGGGAAACCAGAATCCGTCGGACCTTTTTCACGCTCGGCAGCCTTTGCCCACGAACTTGGCCTGGAGGTGAATGCCGGCCACGACCTGAACCTGGATAATCTCCAGCATTTCTATAACTCGGTGAAACCACTGGAAGAAGTATCGATTGGTCATGCCCTCGTGACTGATGCCCTGTATCTGGGCCTGGAGGAAACCATCAAGCGATATCAGGCTTGCTTAGGTAAGTCGGTAGGATAGAGCGCAGCAGCCCCTGTGTGATCTTCCCGGGTTCTTTGTGTGAACCAGAGAACAGAACCATTCTCACTCACACAATTCTCACCTCGCGAATAATCTCCTTTCCCATTTCCTGATTCAGCATGGCCCGAATTCTTTCGCGGCCCATCTGGAGTTCGTTTTTCCAGACCGGACTGTCCATGCGCACATAAAAGACGCCTGCGCGAAACCAGAGCTTCCCGGTATTCTGAGCAATAGGTGCGCCCATCAATTCTGGCCAGCGCGCGATGATTTGCTGGATTGCCGCCTGCTCATCCAGGCCGTGTATCTCCAGGAAGGAGCGAATCGCGTCACCAAGGCTTTTGTAGTCGTTAGACATGAATCTTGTTCGGTTGTTCGGAAGGGGAGCTCCGCAGGTGCGCCGGGAGTTTTCCTACCCGGAAGATACTTCAAATTCGCCGAAACCGAATCAGGAAATCTGTTTCCATTGCTCCGAAATCCAGCCTGCCTGGCTCAGACCTTTCTCTGACAGGGTTGTCTCAATCCTTGACTTCAATGTTCCAAACGCCTTCGGCCCCAACGGCACGGTGCGATATCTCACGATCATCCGGATGACTTTCAGCAACCTGAGATGGGCTTTTTTCTGGCTATCGGCCAGGTGTCTGTTGCGCTGCAGCCAACGGTTAAAGGCCTGCAAGTGATCGAACAGTGCTTCCGAATCCCCCATTTCGAAGTAGCACTTCAGCTGAATGGTTCGCGCGCCCAGGGCGTAAAACACATCTTCCAACTCAATTCGAGCCAGCAAATTGAGGGCAGCCCCATAGTCGCCGATCGCATACTTCAAATGGGCCTGGTTGTAGGCCAGGGCGTGATCCCGGTGCTCTTCGACGATTCGTTGACCATGAGTTGTCAAAAACCATTCGGTCCACTGATATTCCTTCAGGGTAATGCCCAGAGAAACGATATTTTTCATGTCGCCTGGATTGAGAATGCCATCAAAAAAGATGAGCTCCCGATCAATCATTCTGCGATAGACTTCCAGCAACAGGTTGAGGTACTCAGGGTGACCGGCATTACTTTTTCGGATACAATGATTTCGGGCATACTGATAGAGAGCCTGTTCATCGGAACGGGGAATGTTCTTACCATGAACCTCCAAAGTTGCCATCAACTGCTCGTAGGCCGGTTCAGGCTCTGCATGGACAAATATTTCCAGCACATGGCCATAGAGGACAACCAGAGGGTTATCGGGAATCAGGAGGTCGCCCTGGCGAAACTGTCGGATGAAGCCGTTCATGATCTCCGAATCAGGTTGCCCCGCGATCATCTGTCGGCGATTCAACCACTGACA
>CAZLKP010000017.1:0-2623 GCA_964560095.1 uncultured Bacteroidia bacterium | reverse complement strand
CTTGAGGGTTTGAAGCACGTAGCGCTCGTGTGCAGCAGAAATGGCTTCATTCAGGGCAGCAGACACCTTCCGTTCGCCCTGAATCAGCATCAGGCGATCTTCTTCTTCGGCAGCAGTCTGCCGGAGGGAGAGCGCTGCCTCATCATGGATCTGCCGCTGTGCCAGATGCTTTCGGGCGAGGCGAAATTCGTGATTCAGCGCTTTCGTAAGGTTGCGCTCCTGCATCCCCTTGAGGCGCAGAGCTGCAAATTCATCCGGCTTCTGCAGGAGCAAATCGAAGGCCAGGAAATCCTTGATGAGTCCGCTAAAATAGGACAGCACATTACTGATCCGGAAGTATTCAAATTCGTCTTCCGGAAACAGAACCTGATGCATATCCTCCCGGGTTGGCCGGGCATCGGGATGGGCCATGAGCCATTCGGCGATCATCTGCATTCGCTCATCAGCGTTGTGATAAGGAGAACAGGCGAATCGAAGAAACCGTTCCTGCTCAGGTCCAGACAGAGCGGTCCAGAGATGTAGCCAGCGATCCATTGTCTAAAAATAGATTTTTCCCGAAAAAAAAATCAGCCCAAACCCTTATTTTATCCGATGTACCAGCTATTCAACCCTTTTGGCTATTCTAAATCATTCCATTTTTGTCTTCCCTCCCGGGGTTCATTTCTCCTACCTTGTTATCATACATTGAAACCGTGTGATGATGAGAAACATGCTACGTACCATAACCATTCTGGCGGGAGCCTTGCTCTTGTCAGCCAATCTAGATGCCCAAATTGCCACCTGGTTAAGTCAGGGAAACAGCCCGGGCTACGACGAGATCTATGATGTTGATATAGATGAAAACGGAAACACCTATCTCTTCGGACAAATTGAAGGAGGAGGAAACACGTTCGTTTATGATAGTTTTAGTCAGACTGTGAATAGCGACCGTGCAGCCATTGTGATCAAGCTGGATCCCACAGGTGCGCTGGTCTGGGCCAAGGTGTTTGAAACAACATGGGCGAGACCCTGGGATATTGCCTACGGGGGAGGACAAATTTACCTCACAGGCACCTATGCCAGTTTTTTGGACCTCGGGCCCTTTACCCTCAATAGCACTGGCAGCAACGCATTTCTGGTTAGAATGGACACCACCGGTTTTGTAAGCTGGGGAAACAACATGTCCCCAGCCTACGAGGGGAATGGTCTGGTGGTCGATTCATTGGGAAATGTGATCCTTGTCGGACACCATTACCAAACCTTACCGATCGGCCCAGGCTGTGGCAATTTACCCGCAACAGGATCTTTCCAGCACTTTTCCACCTTCATTGCAAAATATGATGTTAATAATAACTGCGTCTGGACGTCGAATGTGCTTCCAATTCAGAATCCAGGGAAATTCGCCCATTTCAACCGGCCCAAAGACGTTGCGGTAGATGCTGCCGGGAATGTCTATGTCGTAGGTGAATTTGTAGGAGGGTTTCAGTTTGCGGGAAATACGCACACCAATCCTGATGATAGTTCGGATACCTACATCTGGAAGTATTCTTCCACAGGCGTAGAGGAATGGGCCATGACCAGTTCCGGTATTGGGCATTTTTTCGGGACGGCCATTGAGACCGGCCCTGGTCCCGATATCACCATTGGGGGAAACTATAGCTCGGGGGGAACCATCGGAAATGTAACCTTCTCCAGTGCCAATGGCCGATCCTATTTGCTGCAGTTGGATGCCGCTACCGGCAATACCACCAATCACCGATACATTGGTACCTCAACCGTCCAGATACATGACATTGATGCCGACCAGCAAGGGAGCTTCTATGTCACGGGGGAATACTACACTCCGACGCTGGATTTGGGAAATGGGGTCATCGGAACTCTCCCCAATAACAATCAGGGCGGCTATGCAGCTGCATTTGACCAGCAGCTGACCGCCGAATGGATCAAAGTCTGGGGAGCCTGCTGCTCGGCTAAGGGATGGGGTCTGGAGCTGGATCCCACCGAAAATCGCCTGCTGGTTGGTGGCTATTACTTTGGCAATATCACCATCGATGGCCTTCAGCTGACCAGCACCGGACAAAATGAAGCCTTCGTCGCCAATATCCAGCTTTCACAACCCACCGACTCCGTCTGGCCCGGCGATGCCAACGACGATCTCGTCGCCAACAACTTCGACCTCCTTCAGGTAGGCCTGGCCTACAACAACAGCGGCCCGCCCCGAGCCAATGCATCGACTGCATGGATGGCCCAGTCTGCTGATCTCTGGGGAAGCTCCATTCAGGGGATTGATCTGGTACATGCCGACACCGATGGAAGCGGGTTGATTGATGCAGCTGATACGCTGGCGATTTCCCTCAACTATGGCCTTACCCACAACAAAAGCAATGGCACCAGTGGCATGGGGCCTTTATTGGCGACAAGATTTGTGGAAGATAGTTTGCAGGCAGGTGATACAGCAACCGTGATCGTGGAGTTGGGCACAGCCATGGACCCTGCTATAAATATATATGGAGTGGCCTTCAGTCTGCTTTTTGACAGCACACTGGTCGATCCTGCCAGCGCAAAGATGTCATTCAACCAATCCTGGCTGGGATCTTACGGACAGGATATGCTCAAGTTGAACAAATTGTTTCCTGCTGATGGG
>CAZLKP010000016.1:22896-23448 GCA_964560095.1 uncultured Bacteroidia bacterium | reverse complement strand
AGCTGTCCTCCACCGCATTGGTCCCTTTGGCCAAGGTTGGCAGTACCGGTACGAGATGCTGCTGCAGATCCGTGGTGTCGATGCCGGTATCAACATATCGGCGGGTGTTCCAATCGACCCGAAAGGTGTTGCGCAGGGTAAGGCGGTGTTTTTTCTCGGTCGTGTCTGTTTTGGATTGCCCGAAGAGGTGGTAGAACTGATCCAAGTAGGCGGTGGTAGCACGGGCGCTTAGTTGTGCATCCAGCAGAGGAGAGAAATTTTCCTTGAAAAATGACTGATTGTAGTCGGAGCCTACTTCCTGGATCAATCCATCCACTACCGGGTATTCCGTATTGCTGCCGTTTCTCGGTACGCCTCCATGGATTTGGTTGTTTTGGCGGTTGATCGTGACATTGGTGAATGCGTGATAGCGTTCTTTTTTCGACTGATAATGGCCAGACACAAATACCTGCGTGTGATCGGTCACAAAATTTCGGTAGGCACCCACCGATTGGGGGCGCCTGATTTTTCCGGTTACATTCAAACTGGGACCAAAACTCCGGCTGAAGGTGA
>CAZLKP010000016.1:18245-22886 GCA_964560095.1 uncultured Bacteroidia bacterium | reverse complement strand
GTGACATCCGTGACCTGTAGTTGGCGGCCTCCCTGCGAAAACCATACATCGACATAGGGGGTTCGGGTGTCATAATAGCGCACCTGACTGGCATCCAGAGTATAGCGATTATAATGGCCCAGCACCGGATTCCGCCAGAGCGGGAGATCTAGGTATCGCTCTGGCAGTCCATGAAGGAATGCCTGATAGGGCTTGCCGATTTGGCCGAGGCTTTGGACGAATCCTGAGATTCCCTCCACGGGGTCGAAGATCATGCTTTGCTCCAGGGTGGTTCTTTCCTGGAACAGGTACTGCCGATGGCCAAAGAGGGCTTCGGGATCAAAGTACTTGGTATTGGGCTTGATGTCGAGGTTGAGATTGGCAGAGTCAGTACCTAAAGAATCTGCGCCAAAGCGATCGGATCCTCCAAACAGATCGCCAGCATCATTGGGTTGGCCGGGATTGGTCGGACTGGTAGGAAACTGCGCGATCAGTGGGGTGATGCCACACAGGCCCAGAAGCAGGAGTACTCCGGTCCGCAGGATGTTCTGTGCAGAGGAAATCAGAATCATTGCACCTCAAAGTGTAGCGGGAGGCAAAGATCGTTGGTTCTGATCACAAGTGCGGAATTAATTCTGAAACAAGCCGGGTGAGTTTGGGCTCAGCAGCGCTGGCAACGGAAATCACATCGTCGAGCGAAACCGGATGCAGATTTTCGGGATCTCCCACATCGGTGACCACCGACACGGCAAAGACCTGCATATCCATGTGACGGGCGACGAGCACCTCCGGCACGGTGGACATCCCGACGACATCGCCGCCGATGCGTTCGAGGTAGCGATATTCGGCGCGGGTTTCGAGGTTGGGACCGATAACCCCCACATAGACGCCTTTGTGGAGGGTGATGTCGTTGTTGTGGGCGATTTCCTGTGCTTTTTCAATCAGGGAAGGGTCATAGGGGCGTGACATATCCGGGAATCTTGGTCCGAAAGACCGGTCATTGGGCCCGATGAGCGGGTTGTTGCCCATGAGGTTGATGTGGTCGTCAATCACGACGAGGTCGCCATTTTTGTAGTTCAGGTTGAGTGCCCCGGAAGCATTGGATACGATCAGGGTATGAATACCGAGCCGGTTCATCACGCGCACCGGAAACGTGATTTCCTGCATGGTGTACCCTTCGTAATAGTGAAACCTCCCCTGCATGGCCACTACTTTTTTTCCTCCGAGGGTTCCAAATATGAGCTTCCCGAAATGGCTTTCAACAGTCGAAATCGGAAAATGAGGGATGAAATTATACGCAAGTGCTTTTTCCTCTTCAATCCGGGCGGCGAGGTTCCCAAGGCCTGTACCAAGGATGATTCCGATTTCGGGGGTATCGTTATAGTGCTTTCTGATGTAGCCAAGGGCGTCCTGAACTGCTTCCAGCATAAATGATAGGATTTCTTCGTCAGTGTAAAGGCGCGATTTTCGCAGACAATTTTCG
Source organism: uncultured Bacteroidia bacterium (assembly GCA_964560095.1). Classification (GTDB taxonomy): domain Bacteria; phylum Bacteroidota; class Bacteroidia; order J057; family J057; genus JANQTF01. The sequence continues at coordinate 21,424 of CAZLKP010000016.1, read as the reverse complement.
AAAAACTGTAGCAAGGAAGACAAAATAGGGGATTCACCCGGAACAAATAGGTCTGATTGGGCAAAAACTACAAGAAGGCGGCTTTTTTTGTGTAATTTTCACCTGATACGTTAATCTTTTTCTCTGACTGCTGTTACATGAAGGGGAGACCCTGGTGTGTTGCCTGTTTCCTGCTCGCTCTACTTACGGCTTGTGAATCCTCCAACGCTGAAGCCAGGCGCGCCGCGAAAGATACCCGAATGCGGGACAGTCTTCGGGAGGCGCAGGTGCTGGCCTGGCGTACTTATGCAGCCGATTTGTATTATTATCATTATGAGCCGCGTAGCACGTTTGTTCCCAGACGCGCCAAAGGCAAGCGCGTATTTGAAGTGCCGGATCTAATCCGACCGGAGTTCCCCAAGGCGGCTATTCCGCGGAACGAACGGAGGCGGGCATACGCTGAGTTTCCGATCGGGAAGATAGAGCCACTCGGTGGTCAGTTTCGATTGGTGAGCGACCAGCCGCTTGTCTTTCCTCGGGGGAAAGCGGTCTTGCCACCCGAAGACCGGAGCAAGCTGGAAGCCATTGCCAGTGTTGCCAGAATCAATGATCACAATTTTCGCATTTCCGTTGTTGGGTATTCCAGCGAGGACGAATTGGACGAGAACACGGACAAATGGGATCTGAGCGTGAAGCGTGCTACCTGGATGGTGCGCCAGCTCATCCGGGAGGGTATTTCTCCTCATCATTTGGAGGCTGTGGGCCGGGGCACCTTTGATCCCCTGGCCGACTCGGGCAGGCGTAGCATTGACATCATTTTTTCTCCCATGCTACCCCGTGATTAACCCTTTTTCCACGACGCTTACAGTCCTCACTCCGTAGGGAATTTTTAGTAGCTTTACGCCCTATGAATCTGCCCTGGCAACGAATTGCATCTTTCATTATAAGAAGACGAGTGACCCTCCTGGTTATCCTGGGAGTCATTACCGTCTTCATGTGGACGGTGAGAGGGACAGATTTAGTGCAGGAATTGAGCAAAATAATGCTCACCGGAAAGAAAGAAATGGAGTCCTATGAGAAGCTCAGGCGGATCTTTGGGAATGACGGAAATACTGTGGTCATAGGCGTTCAGGGGGATATTTTCGACCTGGAGCTGTTTACCGGGATTTATGATCTGAGTGGGGAACTGGATCATGTGCCGGGTGTCGTATCGGTTATGTCTCTTCCACGGCTGTATGATGCTGTGAGGAATGACAGCACCGGGAGCTTTGACCTAGTGCCAATCACCCAGAGCCGACCTGAGACCCAGGTCGAGGTGGACAGCCTGCGCGATCGGATTGATGAGCTCATTTTTTATCATGATCTGTTGTATAACGACAACTCCGGAACGACGCTCATTGCAGCCACCCTGGATGATGAGATTCTGCGAACCACCGGCAAATTCCAGGTGGTCAATGACATCCGGGCGCTGGTAGAAGCATTCGCGGCCCGGTATGACGTGGATCCAAAGCTTTCGGGCCTACCGGTGGTGCGTGTGTATGCCCAGAAAACCATCCAGCGGGAGCTGGTGCTTTTTCTGGTCTTGGCTCTGGCTGTGACAGCCATTACGCTGGCCCTGTTTTTTCGCTCTATTTACACGGTGGTTTTCCCACTCATGGTCGTGGGAGCTGTGATCATTTTCTCGCTGGGACTTATTGGGTTGTTTGATTACGAAATCAGTGCGATTACAGGCGTGGTGCCTGCACTGATCACGGTCATTACCATTCCCAACTGTGTGTATCTCATCACCAAATACCATATCGAGTTTCGACGGACTGGCAATAAAATGAAGTCCCTGATACTGGTGATCGAAAAAATCGGGATTGTCACGGTGATGACCAATGCCACCACGGCAGTCGGTCTGGGGGTGTTGTCGCTCACCAGTATCCAGCCGTTGAAAGAGTTTGGGGTGGTGGCAGGATTGAGTGTTGTGGCTGCTTTTTTTATTTCACTGCTGTTCATTCCCATTGTATTCAGTTTTCTTCCTCCCCCCACCACATCACAAACCCGGCATCTGGAGCGTCGGTCTTTGTCATTTTTGATTGGCTCCCTCGACAAGCTGGTCACCGATTACCGGGGGGTAATTTTTCTGGCCGCCGGTATCATTGCTGGCACCTCGCTCATTGGAATGTTGCTGATTAAGCCGGTGACATATATGGTGGATGACATTCCGAAGGACAGCCAGTTGATGCAGGATCTGCGATTTGTGGAGGCGGAATTCAACGGTGCATTGCCTTTTGAAATCTTGATCGATACCAAAAGCCGCAATGGGGTGATGTCAAGAAGGACCCTTGCCAAGATTGAGCAACTACAGGACAGCCTGGCTCAGTATGAGGATATCTCAAAGAGTATTTCGGTCGCGGATGTGGCCAAATTCTTCAATCAATCCTTTTTCGGAGGCAGTCCGCTTTTTTTCGAATTGTCAGGGAGAAACCAGACGCCAATGATCCGGTCCTATCTGGCCAATACCCAACTCACCGGTATCGGGACGATTGCAAAAAACCTAACAGATTCTGCGCTGTCCATCACCCGGGTATCGGCATCTGTCCGGGACATAGGGTCGTTGAAAATGGCCGACCTTGTCGATTCAGTGCAGCGGGACGTGAATGATATTTTTGATCAAGAGCGCTACGAAACAGCTGTGACTGGGACCACGCAGGTGTTTATTCTCGGAAACGAGGCATTGATCGAAAACCTTCTCTGGAGCCTGGCCATTGCTTTTACAATCATTGCCTTTATCATGGGCCTGTTGTTCCGTTCGATGAGAATGGTGATTGTCAGTGTGGTTCCCAATATCCTACCACTGATCATGGTGGCAGGTATCATGGGATATTTCGGTGTGGCATTAAAGCCTTCTACCGCACTGGTATTCAGTGTGGCTTTCGGGATTGCCGTGGATGATTCCATTCATTTTCTGGCGCGGTACCGCTTGGCACGCCGACACGGGGATAACGTCAAGCAGGCCATTACCAATTCATATGCCGATACCGGTGTGTCGATGATTTATACCTCGCTGATCCTGTTTTTTGGATTTGTGTGTTTCCTGGCTTCTGACTTTGGTGGCACGCAGGCACTGGGACTACTCACCTCCCTAACACTGGTGATTGCGATGTTCAGCAACCTGTTGTTTCTCCCGGCTCTGTTGCTGGCATTCGATAAAG
>CAZLKP010000016.1:8332-18235 GCA_964560095.1 uncultured Bacteroidia bacterium | reverse complement strand
CGATAAAGAGTCTGTGCCTCCCTCCTCCCCCCTGGACGAACGAGATGCAGACGAAGAGAAATCAGTCTTTGAGGTATGACTTTTGTCTGTGCCTTTTTTCTGGATTATCTTCAGATTGTAGACTCAGAATAATCTAATCCGGCATATTCATGACCGAAGCCAACCTCCAGGGACAAACCCTCAATATCGAATCTCAGGGAGACAACATTCTTGTGAATGGTATTCCGCTCGACAGTGACATCCAGGCGCTAAATCCAGGGCTGTGGCACTTGCTTCACAAGCACCAGTCTTTCCATGTGTTTGTGCAGAAAATCGACCAGGAAGAAAAAGTAATCACGCTGTCTGTCAATGGAAAAAAGACAGAGGTGAAGCTGGTCTCCCGCATGGAAAAACTGCTCAAAGAACTCGGCATGGCCGGGCAAATGACCAAAAAACTTGACACGCTGAAAGCACCCATGCCCGGACTCATCCATACCGTGTACGTCAAGCCCGGTGATGAAGTCACCAAGGGACAGCCTCTGCTGATTCTGGAAGCGATGAAAATGGAAAATGTCATCAAGTCTCCTGGCGATGCAACAGTCAAAGAAGTGGTCGCCCGGAAAGGAGTAGGGGTTGAAAAAAATGCGCTGCTGATCCGCTTTGAATGATCGGATCATATATGAAAAATCATACGTTTGTGGGGCATTTGACCCCCGTTTAAGTCCCTGTTATACACACTTAGGGTAACAACGCATGGGTTGCAGGATTGCTCCCAATGAGAAAGCCTGGATCCAGAGTATAAATTGGGATCACTCGGCAGCCAACCCCATTCTTCATAAAAGTGGATTTGTGCAGACGCGGGAAGACATCATCCGGAAAATGATGCCGGATGATGTGTTGTCGCCTAAATGGGGGCAAGCCTGAGGATCCTACAGCCCCAGTCTCTCTGCCTGTAGGGAGCGGATATGCTTCTCTGGATCCACCCTGTCTCTCACAGCCCGGAATTTGTGAAGTTGAGGGTATGTCGCCTCCAGCATGTCTGGTTTCATTCGCACATCTTTAGTGAGATAGAGCCTACCTTCGGATCGCAGGACAATTTCATCCAGTTCATCCAAAAACGGAAACAGCCACTTTGAAATGGGAAAGTCCAGGGTCAGGGTGTATCCCTGCATGGGAAAAGCAAGGTAGCCAGAGGAGGGCCCCAGCATCTTCAGAACCGACAAAAACGAGCCCATCCGGTGTTTTTTCATGTGACTAAGGACCTCGCTGATGGCTGTTGCTGCATGGGATGCCGGCACCACAAATTGGTACTGGGTAAATCCTTTTTTGCCGTAAATCCTGTTCCAGTGATGAATGGAGTCCAGTGGATAGAAAAACCCATCGTAATCGGTGAGTCCGGTTTTGACCCGCTTTCTCTGCTTGTGGTAATACAGCTGGTTGAAAGCCGACATGGTGAGGGGGTTGAGCACCCATGAAGGAAAATGAAAAGGCACCAGAAGGGGTGGCTTTTTGGGGAGCCGGAACGGTTCTTCTTCCCAAGCTGAGCCCCGGACATCAGCCAGGCTGGCATGCTCTCCCTTCATGAGAATGGATCTTCCCTGTCGTTTGCCTCCTGCCAGCGTATCGATCCAGGCAACCGAGTAGGTGGTCTCGTTAAACTCCTCAATGAGTGAAAGAATCTCCTGGAGATTTCGGGCTTTGATATACTCAAACTTGATGGCAGTGGTTTCGATGTTCTTGAGTTGAAGTGTCACCCTCAGGATCATCCCTGTGAGTCCCATGCCACCCGTGGTAGCCAGGAAAAGATCGGGCGTTTCTTCCCGGGAGCAGGTAACAATGTCTCCGGTTGGCAGGAGAAGATCAAAGCTGCTCACATGATCAGAAATACTGCCTTCGGCGTGGTGGTTTTTCCCATGTACATCCGAGGCAATAGCTCCGCCAAGGCTAACAAACTTGGTGCCTGGCGTCACGGGCGGAAACCAGCCCCGGGGGGCGAAAGTCGTCAGCAGGTCTTCATAAGTCACGCCCGCTTCACAGGTCAGAACTCCGGTTGAGGGGTCGAAAGCCAGCATACGGTCCAATCTGCGACTCGATACCATGACCTCCCCGAGTGAGGAGTCGCCATAACATCTACCCATGCCTCTGGCAATCCAGGTGGCGTCTGATGGGACTGATACCTGTGGTCCCGGAGCAATCTCCGAATGCTGAACTTTTGGATAATTTCCCCAGTTGCTGATCATGCGCTTTTTTAACTGTCAGGATGGACAAAGGTCACGATTTCATCCCTGATCTCCGCATACTTCTTTCATGATTCAGTTCGCCCCTGAAATTTGACGTTCGCACACTGATTTTCACCTTTCACCATTATTCGCGGTTTATCGAGGAATAATGATCGTAATCTTGCATGGTCGAATAGCGACAATGCTTCACATATACCCCGGCTTCTCTTCGGATAACGGAGAGAATCAAATCGTTCTCCCATGTCCAAAATAGCCCTTCTCTTCTGCTTTGTTCTTGGTTCTCTCCCGTCGCTCTACGTATCTGCTCCCCATGGAGCAGTAGAGGAAGATGATATTTCCTGTCTCACCTATATTCCTAGAGCTATTTCCCCAAATGGAGATGGCATCAATGATGTATTCGAAATCCATCATTCTTGTCTTACCACAGAAATGAAGCTGGAAATATTCGATCAGCAGCGACATCTTCTTCTCGCCATTGAAGGCCCAAAGCCTACCTGGAACGGGTTGGTCGGTGGAGCACTCGCCCCTCCGGGTAAGTACGCCTGGACCTTGTCCTACAAGGTGTATCAGGGGCGCAAAGTCAGCAAGTCCGGCAATCTCGTTCTTGTACGCTAAGCAATATTGCACATTCCTACCTGTATTTTTATACGCCAATAGCTCCTTCGGGAGCTTTTGGTTTATCTTGACACGCTCCATACGTACTGTTCAGCTCCCAACCCTGCGGATGCCTGCCTCCCCCAGATGCCGAAGCAGTTCGATATTTCGACGTGGGATGCCGTCGGGGTCCGGGTGGTTGCGAAGGACCTCTGTCACGCTGTCTTCCCGCAGGAGGTGAAGCAAGGGGAAAGGGGATCTGTTGGTGGCATTCGCGGGATCGTCTTTGGGAGAATCAGCGAAGCGATAGTCGGGGTGAAATGAGGCAAGCTGCAGAATTCCATCCAAGTTGGCTTCCTCCCACAGCCATTCTACCTCCGCCACAAAATCGAGAAACTCATCGAATTCCTGGAGCATAAAAGGTGCTACCAGAAGGGTGGTTTCCCGCTCTGCCCTCGATCGGGCGAGAAGGCCTTCTGCCTCCGATGCCAGATCCCTTGCGAGTTGCTGCTCTTCTGTGGCTTTAGAAACGGCAACGTGAACCAAGCCGGCCCGCATGGGTGCCGAAGCAAAAGGGCAAAGGCTGAGCCCTATCACAAATTCTTTGACCCACAGGAGGGTCTGGAGTCGAATGTCTGATTCGTTCATTATCGTAAGATACAGATTTTTCGGCTCAGAGGAATTTCCTAAAAGGTCTGATTTCTTACCCCTGAATGGCCTCTCCTAGCAGGTTACCAGTCATGGCAGAAAGGCCACCCAGCAGTCCCCCAATGAGGCCGGTAAGAAGAACCATTACAAAACCTGGCTGGAGAATCAGGTCCGTCGATTGAAAGATGAGCTCGTAAATCTGGCCTGAAAGTAGGCTTTCATTCCTTGCATCCAGAATCCAGGCCGTCACTCCCCACAACAGAAAAATAGCCAGGAAGCCTGCCAAGAATGACCTGGCGGGCGAGGTGTCTTTCCCAAACAAACGCTTTTTCCGCTTTTGGCTCATGAGGAGCCCAACCACAAAGGCAGCCAGGGCAACAGACCAAAAGGGCAGAAACAGCTGCAGGCCCCAGGCCAGAAAGAAAATCAAAACAAATCGAAGAATCACTCTCATGATCAGTGGACTTGGGGAGAATTAAAGCTTGGATCTTACGATGATTCGGCTTCGAATCGCTGCAGCGTCCTCGCCGGGAGATGTCATTCGCCACAGGGGGAAATATTCACCAGCTGCCCACGTGTCGATAAAGGCACTATACCTTGGGTGGCCGGGATTGCCGATCTGGCCGCCTGGATATACACCTATGGCTCTTGGCTCTTCTCCCAACTCCACAATCATGCGCCAGGAGGGCCCATAGGTTTGCTGGGTGGCATTCAGCACGTGGCCGATCCCATCTGTGATCAGAGCCCCGCGGTTAAAAGGGGTGAGTACCCGTGTGAGGTGCCGCACAGTGGTCGTTTTTCTCTCTCCCCAATTCCAGTCAAGCTGATCCGGAAAGTCTTTGCTGAGTTGAACAACCAGATGGTCAAACGACTCGTTGATGAGCCTCGCGCGATCGTGATGCTGGTTGTTGCCTTGCTTTTGGTAAAACCGGAATTCTGCGGAGTCCCGCAAAATGGAGATGGTCGTGGCCCAGTCAGGCCAGTCGAGCGGATATTCCACATCAAACTCATCCTCCCAGATGGATGCCCGTAGCTCGTCGAACCAGAAGTGAAACAAAGTCGCTGCTACTTCGATCCGGTCGTAGCGATAATTCCAGCTCTTGAGAGAGCGGTAGGCCGACCACATATACTCCTCAAACACAGTTGTGTCGAGCTCAGCCAGCATGACCGGCAAAATATCACGGGCATACACACTCAAGGCATCCTGCTGGATGGCAATCATGTCATCCACGGTCACCGTATCCATGCTGCTGAGGAGCTCATGCATGCGTCGCGCCCTGGATGGTGCAAAATTGCCGGTGTAATAGTAGGGATAGGCTTCTGAGGTCGGATGCTGATTGGCGGAACCAACCCATCCCTGCTCGGGATTCACCGTATGTGGGATGTCTTTTTGAGGAACAAAACCCTGCCACCGATGCTCCGGATTGGCGGCATCCAGCAAAAAACGCCCTTGTTCCTGCCACCTCAGTGGGTACTTCCCCTGCTGCCAGATCGCAATGTCTCCGCCGGCACTGGCAAACACAAAATTCTGGCCCGGACAGACGAAGGTTTCGATCGCTCGTTCATATTCCTCGTAATTATCCGCCTGCATCAGCTCCAGAAACGTACGAACCTCGTTGGACGCTTCGTAGGCGGTCCATCTCACAGCCAGGGGCTTTTCTGCGCCACCGAAGGTTTCGTCATACATGATCGGCCCAAATTCCGTGTAGCGGACCGTGTCATAGAAGGGTTCTGCCCCTTTGACCAGATAAGTATCTACCTGCATATCCAGCTTACTCCAGCTGTCTCCGAACCGGTATTCTTCTTTTCTCGAGTCCCTGTACTCCACTGTGTAGAAGTCCATCACATCCTGAGATCCGTTTGTGACTCCCCAGGCAACGGAATCATTGAAGCCGATGATGATGCCGGGAGCACCCGGCAGGCTTACCCCGTAGGTGTTGGACTCGGGGGTGTGAATCTGAATTTCGTACCAAATGGATGGTAGGTTGAGGCTCAGGTGAGGGTCGTTAGCCAGCATAGGTCTGCCATTAGCGGATTTCTGCCCGGATACTGCCCAGTTGTTACTGCCCAGGCCTGGAGGGGGTTGATCATACACGTCGTCAACGGCCACCATGTCGCGCGGGAAATAATCCTCGGGCACAGCAGGAGAAGAAACCACCGAGTCAGGATGCCAGGAGGTGTTCTCCGGTACGATCGGATTGGTTTTATACGGGTATTCCGGAAACAGAATATCGAAGTATGTCCGACCAAAGAGAGCGAGAGCATATGTATCTTCGATATCATCGGCTCCTGCCGCGAGCATATTGGCCATGTACTTCAGAAACAGGGCAGAATTGTAGGGTGTCCATGGCTCCGGCTCGTAATTCAGGACCTTGAACTCCAGAGGGTAGTCTGCCTTGTCCATCTGATCAATCCAGGCATTGACCCCGTCAGCATAGGCCTGTAATACAGCAAATACCTCTTTATCCTTTTCCAAAAACTCGATGGCCCGCTCAGCTGCCCAGGGCATTCCCTTTCTTCGGGCCGTGCGATCCAGACGAAGCACGACACTGTCTGCACCAAACCCAATCACCTCAGTCAGCCTGCCCGAGGCGGCCCTGATTTGAAAATCCATCTGCCAGAGTCGGTCTCTGGCCGTGAGGTAGCCCTGGACATAGACGGCATCTGTGAGATTGTCGGCAAAAATATGGGGCACATCTCGCTCATCGATCACGACTTCAGCCGGCGCGGAAATACCCGGAAGCTCAAGGCGCGAGGGAGGTTGTTGATCCTCCGCAACGGCATTTTGCCAGAACCCCTGAAAGGGATTGAAAAAAGCCCCCATCGAAAAGGTAGCTGGAGGAAGAGGCACAATCAACACCGCCAGCAGGGCAGCAGTGAGGAGGAAAGACAGAATAAACTTGGTCCAGCGCATGGTCTCTAGTTTGGCCAAAGTTGAGAGAAAGCAAGTTAACATCTATCAATGAAAGTCCTGAGTTCTGAACAAAAAGTCGTTTGTCTTTGGGAAATGGATGGTAGAATTTGTCAATTCCGAATCCCAATACATAGATTCTACGTTGTAATCAATATGATGAACAGGATTGTGATGCTAATGGGCTTCCTGCTGGCTGTCCCGGCATGGATGCTGGCCCAGCCACAGGCTGAAGTAGCCCTGGCCAACAAATACTTTGAAGAAGGCGAATTTGAAGCTGCGCTCGAATTGTATGAAAATGCATATAGCAATGACGCCAGGGAAGCCTATGCCCTGAAAATATCTGCCTGCCAGGAAGGACTAGACCGCTACGAGGAGGCTGTCAAAACACTGGACAAACACTTGAGGCGTAGCCGGAATTATTCTCCCCAGGTGTCTTTGTCCAAAGCAATGCTTCTGGAGCGGACCGGTGATCTGGAAGCCGCCGACGCATTATATGACCAGATCATTACAGAAGAACTGAGGGATGAAGGGGATTTCATCATGGGCGGTGCCTTCCTGTATCAGGCGGGAAAGCTGGATCTGGCTCGAAGGGCTTATGAGCAGGCGCGCGACCGGCTCGGCAACCCCTACCTGTTTGCCAATGAAATCGGAAATATTTACGCCCAGTCCGGCGAATTTGAACAGGCAACCAACGAGTATCTCAATCTGTATTTTTCTTCGATCGATAACTTCAGCACCGTCAACCTGGCGGTACTCAATCTGGTAGGGAACAACAAAGACATGGAGATCGAGCGGGCCCTGCTTCAGGCAGTGGACCGCAACAGCAGTGACCCCAATCTTCGGGTGTTGCTGTATGAATTTTACTTGCTGTCCGAAGAGTTTGAAGAAGCCTTTCTGCAGGTGAAATCCATCGACCGGATCTTTAGGGAAGACGGCGAGCGGGTCTTTGAGTTTGCTAAAAAAATGCGGAATAATGAGAACTTTGAGCTGTCCAATGATGCCTTCGACTACATCATTGAGCGCAAGGAAAGCTCTCGGCTGTATTTTATGGCTCACCTGGAAAAAGCCGTCAATGGAGAGATCCAGGCATTCAACAGTGTGCCGGTGGACATGGTTTCCCTTCGCGAAGCCGTGACAAGCTACGGGCAGTTGCTGGATGAATTTGGCCGAAGACCGCAGTATTTCGACGCCATTTACCGCCGGACCAGGCTCATGGTGTTTTACCTGAACGATCTGGATCAGGCACGTACAGAGCTGGAAGTGGCTGTGCGCCAGCGGGATCTGCTGCGCCTGGAAGACTGGGCGCGTGGCAAATTACTGATCGGCGACATTCAGCTCATCCAGCAGGAATACAACAAAGCCAAGCTCACCTACACGGAAGTGAGTGATGCCTTCCGCGATCGTGACCTGGGTGCCCTGGCGAAATACAAGCTGGCACAGCTGGCCTATTACAAAGGTGAGTTTAATCTCGCGCAGGCGCTACTTGATGCCATCAAGGACAATACCTCCACCGACATCTCCAACGATGCCATCAAGCTCAATCTGCTGATCATGGACAACTCCGGACTGGATACCACAACTGTTCCGCTGGAGATCTTTGCCCAGGCACAGCTGCTGCACTATCAGCGCCAATATTCCGCTTCGCTGGAGATGCTCGACTCCCTGGCATTTGCCTTCCCTGATCATGGTCTGGCTGATGAAATCCTGTGGGAAAAAGCCAATATCTTTTTGGAACAAAATGACATTCCCACCGCGATGCTGTTTATTGACAGGATCATGGAAAATTTTGCCGAAGATATTTATGGTGACGATGCTCTGGTGACCAAGGCCAGGATTTATGACTTCACCCTCAAGCAACCGGAGCAGGCGATGGAACTATACCTGACATTCCTGTCCACGTATCCGGGCTCTCTCTACTCAGTAGAAGTCAGAAAACGAATTCGGGTGCTTCGGGAAAAGACGTGAGGGGGAGGCAAGCCGTAACAAGAATGATCCCTTACAAGGGTTTTGAACCCTTATAAGGGATAAAACCCCTACAAAATCTGAAGTTTGGCAAATTTCAGCAGGAGTACTCTTTGGCCTTTCCCTTCAAAATCAACGGTTGCTTTCCGGCCGGAGGAATCCTCCTCTACCGAGAGCACGTTGCCCTGGCCAAACTTCTGATGTCGGACTTTCTGGCCTTGCCGAATGTCGGCCGGATCAGACGGCGTAAAATCAGGGTCCCCGAGTGGTGTCTGCCCGGCTGTGGAGCGATTGACTCTTCGTGCGCGACGGCGCCCAGTAGCAGCGTCATTCGTCGCTGTCCTGCGGGAAGCCGGATCGGGCTTTTTCAGATACTGCTCGTCCACTTCCTCCAGGAATCGGCTCCTTTCATTAAACTGCAGTTGACCAAAGCGGTACCGGGAGCGGGCATAACTCATGGTCAGAAAGGCTTCTGCCCGGGTAACCGCTACATAAAACAATCGCCGCTCCTCCTCCAGATCTGCCCGGGTCTCCAGCGCCATGCCGCTTGGAAACAGGGTTTCTTCCATGCCCACGAGAAATACAGACTTAAATTCCAGCCCTTTCGCCGAGTGAATGGTCATCAGGGTAACAAAATCATCGTCTTCAATCTTCTGGTCCTGGTCGGTAAACAGGGAAATATCTGCCAGGAAAGATTCCATGCTGTCGTCCTCGGTATCCGGGCTTTCTACAAAGCCCTGGGCAGAGTTGAGCAGTTCCTGTACGTTTTCCCAACGGGTCAGGCTTTCTACTTCATCACTTCCGTGCAGATCGCGTAACACGCCCGATTGCTTAGCGATGTAATTAGCGGCATGGAAGGCATCGTTGTTTTTGCAGCATACCCCAAAGTCACGAACCATCAGGACAAACTCCTTGACCCGGTTGACCACACGGCTATTGACACCCACCTCTCCGACGCGATTCAGGGCATCCCAGAAGCTGAGGTCGTGTTCATCGGCAAAGATATTGATCCGTTCCAGGGAAGTTTTACCAATGCCTCGGGTGGGATAGTTGATGACGCGCCTGCCGGCCACTTCATCCTGCGGATTGATGGCCAGTTTGAGGTAGGCCACCATGTCTTTGATTTCTTTGCGCTGATAGAATGAAAGGCCGCCAAATACTTTGTAGGGAATGCCACTCCGGCGGAGTTCATCCTCCATGGCCCGCGACTGTGCATTGGTGCGGTAAAGAATGGCAAAATCCTTGTTAAAATAGTTTCTGATTTGCCGCTGTTCCCGGATGAGGTTGGCTACTTTTTTGGCTTCGTCCTGCTCGCTGGTGGCTTCCAGCACGAGGATTTTATCGCCGTCGTCATTATCGGTGAATACTTTCTTCGGAATCTGCTCCCGATTGTAGGCAATGACAGAGTTGGCGGCAGCCACAATGGTCTTGGTGGAGCGGTAGTTCTGCTCCAGTTTGTACACTTCCAGATCCGGGTAATCCTTCTGCAAGTTGAGGATATTCTGAATATTCGCGCCGCGAAACGCATAGATACTCTGGGCATCGTCCCCAACCACACAAATGTTC